>JAICSR010000032.1 GCA_025936795.1 Ktedonobacterales bacterium
GAGCTTGTTCTCTACGAGCGCATTGGCGGCGGTCAGCGCGTTGAAGAGCGTGGATTTGCCGGCGTTCGTGTACCCGACGACGGCGACCACGGGCGCGCCCTGGCGGGCGCGCTGGCGGCGCTGGGTGGCGCGCGACTGGCGCACGTTCTCCAGGTCGCGTCGTAGCTCGGCGATGCGCGCGCGGATGCGCCGTCGGTCTTGTTCCAGCTTGGTCTCGCCAGGGCCGCGCACGCCGATGGCGCCACCTGCGCCGCCGGTCGCGCCACGTGAGCCACCGCCCACGCGCGAGAGCGCCTTGCCGTGGCCCGCCAGCCGTGGCAGGCGATATTCCAACTGCGCCAGCTCCACCTGAAGCTGACCCTCGCGTGTGCGGGCATGCTGCGCGAAGATGTCGAGAATCAGCGCGGTGCGGTCAATCACGCGCGCGTTAGTCAGCTCTTCCAGGTTGCGCTGCTGCGAGGGCGTCATCTCGTCGTCGGCGATCACCAGATCAATCTCGCGGTCGCGGCAGATCGTCGCCAGTTCACTCGCGCGGCCCTTGCCCAGGTAGAGGTTCGCGGTGGGTGATGGCAGCCGCTGCGTGAGCTGGCCGACCACCTCGGCGCCTGCTGTGCTGGCCAGCGCCGCTAGCTCCGCGAGCGAATCCGAGACATCCCACAGGGTGTCATCCTGGTCCACATCCACCGCGATGAGATAGGCGCGCTCTGGGCGATTCTCAGCCTTCAGATCAATGATGCTGTCGGTTCTGGGCGTGGGGAATCTTCCTTCCTTCGACGACATCGGCCTACGAAACCTACTGGACCTACCGGCGCATTCCCGCGCTCGTGTGGCGGGGCGCGTGGTCGCATTGTATCACCTGCGTCGCTCGCCTATGCCCCGCTGCGACCCCATCACTGCGCTTATCGCTATGCTTGACCACAGCGGCGTTCTTTGCTACGCTGCCGCAGAGAGCCGCCTGCTGTGAGCCGCGCCAGGCCACAGCGGAACACAGTGGGGCGTCAGATGTCGTCAAATGTATCTGGTGGCGCGCGTCAAAGAGAAGCCAGCGGTTGAAACCGCGCCTGAAGGGCTGCGCCCACAAGGCCCGCCTGCGCGGACCCACCTTCTGGGTCTTGGACCTGCGCAGGCAGGTCTTGTGGCGATCCGCAGGCCGCCTTCAGGCGCGAATTTATTCGCCGGCCGCCAACCATTCGTTAGCAGGGCGAAGGAGTGCAGACGATGTTTTCACAGCGTGGCGCATCGGCGGGGCCACAGTCGTCCGCGCACGATCTGGGGCGCCGAGCGCTCTTCGCATCGGTGGGCGGTGGCGTGCTGGTCTTCCTGGGGGCAGTGGGCTTCCAGGGGAAGTATGGCTATCTCCCGCCGATTGCGGCGGCCGTCGTCGCGGTGGCGCTGATGTTCGCCAGCCTGGCGCAACTGACCAACGCCGACCGCGCGCTGGCCGCCAATCCCTCCCTCGCCGACACCACCCCGCGCACCGCAGCCGTGCGCGAGCGCTACCTGCTGATTACGCGGCTGGAGTATGTCGGCTTCCTCGTCGCGCTGGTCGCCTGCAATCTGCTCAACCAGATGGCGTGGCTGCTGCCGCTGGTCGCCATCATCTCCGGCGCGCACTATCTGGCGCTGACGCGTGTGCTGCGCTCCGTCTCGGCCTGGGCGAAAGGCGCCATCCTCTGCATGCTGGCGGTCGCGGTCGTGGCGTTCCTGCCCGCGATGTATCCGGCGCATGTGGCGGCCTCGGCGCAGATCTATCTGTGGTGGGTCGTCGTTGGCTTCGCAGGCGGCGCCGTCCTCTGGTTCGACGCCATCCTCTGCCTGACGCATGGATTGCGTCCACGATCCGCAGTCGTAGCGAAGTAGCGGCGCGCCTGGGCGCGCTGTGCTATACTCTACTCGTCTGGAACAAATGACCAATCGCTATCAGCGAGAGAGGAAGCGAACCATGTCGAGCGCAGCGAGCGACACACGCGACGAATTCTTCCAGGCGATCAAACGCGGCGAACGCGCGCAGGTGGAGCGATTGCTCGCCGCGCAGCCCGCGCTGGCCGATGCGCGCGACGCCAACGGCGTCTCAGCTCCGCTCGTGGGCCTCTACTACCGCGAGCCAGAGATCGCCGAATTGCTCGCCAATGCGCGCGGACGCCTGACGCTCTTCGAGGCGGCGGCGCTGGGACGGCTGGAGGCGCTGGGCGACCTGCTGGCCGCCGATCCATCGCAGGTCAACGCCTTCAGCGGCGACGGCTTCACGGCGCTGGGACTGGCGGCGTTCTTCGGTCAGGCAGGCGCCGCGCATCTGCTGCTGGAGCATGGCGCCGATCCCAACATCGCCTCACAGAATGCCATGCGGGTCGCGCCGCTGCACTCGGCGGTCGCGGCGCAGCGCCTCGACATTAGCGAGGAACTGTTGCGGCGCGACGCTGATGTCAACGCCGTACAGGCCGACGACTTCACCCCGTTGCACGAGGCGGCGCAGAACGGCCAGGTCGCGATGATCGAGCTGCTGCTGGCCCATGGGGCCGACCTCGCCGCGCGCAAGAGCGACGGCCAGACCCCGCTCGACGTAGCCGAGGCGCACGGACAGGACGCGGCGGCGGCGCTGCTGCGCGAGCGCGCAGGCTAGCCCTCGCTAGCCCTCGTCGGGCGCCAGGCGCGCGGGCGGCTCCAGGAACGGCGCGAACTGCGACGCGTTCCACAGCGCATCGAAGGCGATGACCTGATACTGCGCGATGCTGCGCTGGCTGAACGGGTCCATACGGATGAGGGCGCGCACGTCATCTTCTGAGGCGGCGCGCGCGAGGATCACGCCGCCCTCCGCCGGGATACGCGGCCCGGAGACGATGAAGTGGTCCTCGGCATACATGCGGCGCAGGTAGGCGCGATGCTCCTCCAGATGCGCCGCCACCTCCTCCGGCGCCTGCACATACGTCAGCAGGATCAGATACAGCGTCGTCACACTCGCCTCCCTCCTCGCTCTAATCCCCCCTCTCCTCGCGGGAGAGGGGCCGGGGGTGAGGTCGCGCCTCCAACACCCCCAGCGCCAGTGGCATCAATACGCCTTCGCGAAGATCGCCCATTCCGCTGCGGGCTTGCCGCAGTGGACGCAGACGGCGCCCGCAGGCAGCGCGGGATGCTCGATGGGCAGGTTGCGGATGGTCGCCTGCGTCTCGGCTTTGATCTGCGCCTCACAGACGGCGTCGCCACACCACCACGCCTCGACAAAGCCCTGCTTGCTCTTGTCGGCCATCAGCTCCTTGAATGCCGCGTAGTCCGCCGCCTGATACGTGCGGCTCTGACGGAAGGCCAGCGCCTGCGCGTAGAGCGTCTGTTGAATCTCCTCCAGCAGCGCGGGAATGCGCTCGGCGACGGCGCTGGTCGCGACGGCCTCCTTGGCGGAGCGGTCGGTGCGAGGCACGAGCGTCACCTGGCCAGTGGCGGCGTCGCGGGGGCCGATCTCGATGCGCACAGGCACGCCGCGCAGCTCCCACTCGTTATACTTCCAGCCGGGGCGCTCCTCGCGCCAGTCGGCCTTCACGCGCACGCCCGCCTTGCGCAGCGCCGTCTCCACCTCGGCGACGAGCGCCGCCACCGTCTCGCGCTCCTCGTCTTTGCGCCAGATAGGTACGATGATCGCCTGCGTGGGCGCGACATGGGGAGGCATGCGCAGCCCGTTGGCGTCACCGTGCGCCATGATGAGCGCGCCAATCAGGCGCGTGCTGGCGCCCCAGCTCGTTGTCCAGGCCGTCTTCACCTGGCCATCGGCGTCCTGGAACTCGATGCCGAAGCTGCGCGCGAAGTTTTGCCCCAGGTTGTGCGAGGTGGCCGCCTGCAACGCCTTGCCATCGCCCATCATCGCCTCGATGCTGTAGGTGCGCAGCGCCCCGGCGAACTTCTCGCTCTCGCTCTTGCGCCCAGGGATGACGGGGATCGCCAGCTCCTTCTCCACGAAGTCCTGATAGACATCGTTGAGGATCAGCAGCGTCTCGGCCTCGGCCTCTTCCTCGGTGCGGTGGACGGTGTGGCCCTCCTGCCAGAGAAATTCGCTGGTGCGCAGGAAGGGTCGGGTGCGCTTCTCCCAGCGCACGACGTTGCACCACTGATTGTAGAGCAGGGGCAGGTCGCGGTAGCTATGCACCCACTGCGCGTACATGTAGCCGATGACGGTCTCGGAGGTGGGACGCACAACGAGCGGCTCTTCCAGCTCCTCGCTGCCGACGCGCGTCACCAGCGCGACCTCAGGCGCGAAGCCCTCGACATGCTCAGCCTCTTTCATCAGGAAGCTATAGGGGATGAAGAGCGGGAAATAGAGGTTCTCGTGGCCGGTCGCCTTAATGCGGTCGTCCATCCCGCGCACCATGTTCTCCCACAGCGCATAGCCATAGGGGCGGATGACCATGCAGCCGCGCACGGGTGACAGGTCGGCCATGTCGGCTTTGTAGACGACATCCTGATACCAGCGGGCGTAGTCGTCCATATCGGCGACATCCTGCACGAACTTGTCGTCGCGCGCCTGTGTGTCCTGGGCGCCAGCCTTGTCAGCCTTACTAGCGCTCTTTGCGTTCTTTGCGCCCTGTGCGGCGCCGCTCTTGTCTGCCATTGCGTTGCTCCTCGTTGCTGTGCGCCGCTCGACGATGGCGCTGGGAATGCGACCTCACCTCCTGCCCCCCCGCTCCCGCGAGGCGAGGGGGAATCGGATGGCTCCCCTCTCCCACAGGGCGCGGGGCCGGGGGTGAGGGCTTCGTATTCGAGCGCATACAAAACGCCCGCCCTCGCGTCTCAATGGACGTTATGAGGGCGGGCGTTGCATCCCGCGATACCACCTCAGTTCGGGCGCGCGTCTGTGTCGCTAGCGTTGTCGCGCCGCGCGCCTGCTCTGCCCGCACGCCCCACTGCTGGCGGGGTGATGCGGCGTCTCATGGTAACGGAAGACCTCCGGCGACCTTCGACTCCGGCGCACGCTGGCGCTGGAGCATCGGTCGCGGCTCACGGGCCGGTTTCGGTGGGGCGGCGGCGCCGGCTTGCACCCTCCCGGCTCGCTGTGGCTGTCTCGCGCCCGCGTACTTCTCCCGATCTGCGCTCTCTTGTGCGCTCAGTGTAGCCCGCACACGGCGCTGGCGTCAAGGCTGGCGACGTCACTCGCCAGCCGAGCGCTCAATATACGACGATCAATACACTACGATCGGGATGCCGGCGCTAGCGAAGGCGAAGACCTTGCCCATATCGCCGTTCGAGTAGTGGAAGTTGATGCAGCCGTGCGAGCCGCCGTTGAAGGCCGCCGGGTCGTAATGTGGCAGGTTGGTGAGATAGCCCATCTCGGTGTTATCTCGCCACCAGCCGTCATGCAGATAGTAGCCATAGAGCGAGTAGCCGAACGAGTAATGAATCGGCGTCGGCGCATAGTAGAAGGGCGATCCTGGCGGGTCGCTCGACTTGAAGAGATCGCCGCCTGGAGGGCCTTTCAACGGGGGAAACGCGCAGTGGAGGCCTGGTACCGTCGGCTTATCTGGGCTGCCGGTCGTCACGTCGAATGCGTATGGCTTGCCGTTCGAGCCAATGACCAGCTTGCCATCGGCGTAGAGGCGCGCCTTCTGTTCGCGCAGCGAGACGACGATCACTCTGGCGCTCTGCAGCCCATAGTAGCTGAGCAAATCGAGGTCGGTCTGGTGCGTCGTCATGGACCACGCCTTGCGAGCCGTGTTATCCTTGGGCATCTGCGCCAGATTGGTAATCATGGCCGAGAGGTTGTGGATAAACATCTGGGCTTCGTTCTCGATCGCCTGATAATCAGCGAGCTTGTCAGCGGATGAGACGAAGCCTTCGCGGAATGCGGCCTGATCGAGGCGAATCTGGGCGTCCTCGATGCCGACTGTATCCTTCTTGTCATAGCGCAGGTCGTCGTCCGCGTATTCGTAGGCGTTCGGCGTCTTGTAAAGTGTTCCCCGATACGTGACGTTGGTCGTCGTTGATTGTCCCTGCTTGATGAGGGCCTCTAGCGTGATGTTTGTGTCGTAAAACGCCTCGACCTTCAGCAGCGGGAACTTCAGGACCTGCTCTTGTTGCTGCACCGTCTTCGTCAGCGCGGCGAGGTCGCTGGCGGTCTTCGCCGCCGCGAGCGTCGAAGCGTCCTGCGTGGCTTGCTGCGCATACTTCGCATCAACCTGGAAATCAGGCACATTGGGGTAGAAATCTGACGGCGGCGCATAGCCATCGGCGTTGTTGGTCAGGCTCCATACAGAGGTGTAGTTCGGAACGTCGTGGGCGCTTGCCCGATGGCTTTTCAGGAAGCTGTTGTTCGCCTGCGCGTCAGTCTGATAGGTGTTCACGTCGTTCTGGAAATGCTCCACAGCGGCGGCGACCTGATTGTGCGCGAGTTGCGATGGGTCCATGTCCTTGGTCAGCGTCTCGGCTTGCGCCGCGAGCTCGATGTTGAGCGATGCGAAGTCATCGGCGGTGCGCGCAGCCTTGAACGCCGCGAGCGCCTGCGACGGCCAGGCCGAAAAGTAGAAGGTCTGCGCCTGAACTTGCGGCTTCACCATCAGGGGCGAATGCGCATAGTCTGATTGCGCGTTCCAGAACTGCGCCGGGACGATGCCATAGCTGGGAATCTCGCCACCCTCCGTCGCGCACTGCAACACCTGCGCCTTTTGTGGCTGCGCGAGGGCGGTGGCCTCGGCATTCACCAGTTTGGTGAGCGCCTGAATCTGCTGGTAGTCGGGCAGAATCTGCGTGACGGCCGCGTTCTGATCGAGCAGATAGCCGTCAACGGTGAAGTAGTCTTTGGTGGTCGTTGCGGCGGCGAGCTGCTGCTGCGCCAGTGGCACGGCGGGATCGAAGAGCTGGGCTGCGGCAGTCACGTCGGCGATGCCCGCGCCCTCTGTCGTGGCGAGCGACGACTTGAGCGCGCTCAGATCACCCGATGCCTGCGCCTGCGCCTGGCTTGGTGTCAGTTTCTCCAGCGCGACGACCTGATTGTAGAGCTTGGTATAGCCATCGGCGGCGGCTTGATAGGAGTCGTTCGAGCCGCTCGATGTACTTGCGGCCAGCGCACTCTCCTGCGCAATGATGGGCGCCAGCCGCTGCGCTGGGACGCCAGCCTTGGCGCTGGCCGTGTGAAGCTCGGTGTCGAGCTTGGCCTTATTTGCGCTCGCAGCCGATTGTGCGCCAAACGCACAGCCCGTGAGCAGCGGGCCGGTCATGGAGAGCAAGAGAACGAGCGACCCGACGAGGCGCATACGTGCGCCTGCGCGTGATGGGCGCGCGCGCCGCCCTACAGCAGATTCCATCTTCCATCCATCCTCTGTACTTCGTCCGCTCCTCAGGCGCCGCGACGCCTGTTGGCCGCGCGAGCAGCGCGCGTGTCCTCGATTAACGTCGATAGACTTCGATCCGCGGTTGACTTCCGCGCTATCTCATAGCCTGTAACGAACGAGCGCCAACGAGGTGTACAGCCTGCGCCGCAAGAGTGCCCTCGCGTGAAGGGCGGCGCCTTGCTCGCGCTTGTGCTATGTGCGTTGATAGTGGCTAAGAGAGTGATAATGATCAAAACGCTAGCTTGTGACGCTTTGCATTCCATGGAGGGAGATACGGGATATGGCAGCGCCGCATGTGGACAGTTTTCTCGCCACAAACTTTCGCGCGTTCAAGCACCTTGAGATACCAAATCTCCATCAGGTCAACCTCATCGTGGGCAAGAATAGCGTCGGCAAATCATGCTTGCTCGAGGCGCTGCATGTCTATGCGAGAGATGGGGCATGGGATGTTGTCACTGAGATACTCACAGCCCGGGGAGAGATGCAGCAACTACGCCCGTCAAGCGTAGCGACAAGTGCTGCGACGGAGCTTGCCACGACACTGGAGTCTCTCAGCTATTTGTTCTATGGACGCATTGCTCTAAGCGAAGACAGCCCTGAAATCTCTCTGGGACCTTTGAGTAAGCGTGGAGATCAGACATTTCTCAGGGTAAAGTGGCTGCCAACTCGCACGACTATAGAGCAGTTGCCACCTGATTCCTCCGCTGATCGCCCGATAGATGTCGTCGATAATGAGCCGTACTTTCAGTGGGGTAACAAGAACGACAAATCAAAGCATTCGAGCGTGTTACTTGTCCATCCACGACTATGGCTGAGAGGAGAGGTCATCCGCAACGTAGGTTGTACCTACGTGTCATCGAATAGCTTGAGCCAAGAGCAGATGGAAACATATTGGGATGCTATATCACTTACCGACTATGAAAGTGAGGCTCTTTCCTCACTTCAAGTTGTGGCGGAAGGTGTCACTGGCCTGAGTCTGATTGCGTCTCGTCGGGGAACGCGGACTCCGATTGTGCGTCTCGAAGGTACCAGAAAGCCTGTGCCACTGAAGAGCCTGGGCGATGGCATGACACGCATGCTGGGACTCTCCCTGGCTGCGGTCAATGCTCGCAATGGGATGCTACTCATTGATGAGGTCGAGAACGGATTGCACTATTCCGTTCAGGCCAATATGTGGCGAGTGCTCTTCCATCTTGCACATGAATTGAACGTGCAGGTGTTTGCTTCATCACATAGCTGGGACTGCGTGCAGGCCTTTCAACAAGTAGCGAGCGAGCGTACAGATGTTGAAGGTGGGTTAATCCGCCTTGACCGCAAGGATGAACAGGTGATTCCGACCACCTTCGATGAGGAAGAGCTGGAAATCGTGACTCGTGAGCAGATCGAGGTGCGCTAGATGCCTTCAGCGACACCTGCACTACCCTCATCCTTGTCCCAAGCGCGGTTTCTCGTTGAAGGGCCAGATGACCAGGGTGTACTCCTCGGCCTTCTTCGGTTACATGGGTATGGCGCTCATCTCGATCCAAAATCAGGGCCAATCGTGGTGCGCAGCGTCGGAGGTATCAACGAAATACCGCGACAGTTCCGCGTTTTGGCGAAGGGCAGCACTATTTCTCATATTGGCATCATTGTGGATGCCGACAATAACCTCTCCGCGAGGTGGCAGAGCATCCGAAACATGCTGCAAGTCGCAGGATATGCTACCGCGCCTGTCGCCATACCTGTAGATGGCGCCGTCATCACTGAGCCAGGAAAGCAACCCATAGGTATCTGGATCATGCCGAACAATCGGGACGCAGGCGTGCTGGAACACTTTGTTGGTGAGCTTGTCCCCAGAGATAGTGATTTGTGGCCCCGCGCCAAACGTGTTGTGGCAACGCTCAATCGCAGTGGCAGATTGGTTGGTGCGCCGAATGTCGTTATGAAAGCGCAGATACACACATGGTTGGCTTGGCAGACGGAGCCAGGACAGCCGATGGGACTAGCCATCACCAAGCATTACTTTGACCCGAACGCTCAGTATTGTGTAGATATCGGCAACTGGATACAGCGGCTCTTCAGCGCATAATCTGAAGGTATGATCGTGAGAGCAAGCAGAGGAGGCGCATCCCATGCGCGCAGACATCGTTCCCGGCGCGACCTTCCCCGACTATGAGCTGACCGACCACACCAAGACCCGCCGCACACTGAGCGAGCTGCAAGGCGCCAACCCGATGATCCTGATTCTCTCGCGCGGCCACTATTGCCCGAAGGATCATCAGCAGCACCTGGAGCTGGCGGCGTTCCAGTCGAAGATTGCGGTAGCCTACACCGGCATCGTGACCATCTCGACTGACAATATCCTGGAGTCGAACGAGTTCCGCGACGCCGTGGGCGCTCACTGGACGTTCCTCTCTGACAGCGGGCGCAAAGTGCAGAAAGACCTCGACATCCAGGAGTACACCGACCCCTTCCACAATCCGATGATTCCGCATACGCTCGTGTTGGAGCCAGGGCTGGTGGTCTATTCGATCTACAACGGTTACTGGTTCTGGGGGCGCCCCTCCACCGACGACCTCTGGCGCGACCTGCGCGAGGTTTCGCGCAAGATTCGCCCCGATTGGGACCTCAGCGCGCCGGGCCTGCGCGAGAACTGGGAGAGCGGCGACAAGCGCAAGCACTTCCCCTATGGACAGCCGATGCCCTTCGCGCCCGGAGAATAGGCGTCGGCGAGCATAGCGTGCGAGGCCAGTCAGCGCGCAGGGAGCGAAGGCGCGACGCTGGCTGGCTCCTGCTCGTGCGCTCGGTCTCTCGCCGCAATCGTCGCGCCGCCTCTCAGCTGAGCGATGCAGCTCACCGTCATTGCCACCAGGAGCGCCAGGTTCAGGAGGAGCGTGACGAAGATCAACACAGGTGGGCGCCAGAAGAACGGAAACAGCGGATTGAGCCACGACTCTTTGATGGGCGCGGCGGCATACCCCTCAAGCGCGCAGGCGGCAAGCATGTTGGTGAAGACTGTGAAGCTCGCGAGAGCGTAGTAGACCATGCTTGGTCGGTAGTATGCCGCAGCCAGTAACAGAAAGGCGAGCGCTTGAAAGAGATAGCGTTCGTGCTGGAGCGCGGTCAGTTCAAAGAATCCGATGGCGGCGAGCGCCAACGCTAGATAGAGCGATGCGAGCGAGCGTCGCCGCCACACGAGCGCCAGCGCAAGTCCATAGACTGGCAGGAAGAGCAGCCAGCCAATCGGCACGGCTGTAAGCGAGCCGATGAGCGGGGTCTGCGATAGCAGCGCCGGGTTGAGCAGAAACCAGAGATTGAATGCGTTTCCCGACACCAGTGGGAAGACGAGCGTCGCGTTGTGGTAGAAGACGATGATCTCTGGACGCGGCGGCAGCAGGAATGGGGCGCAGATCACTAGCATTGCGCCGATCACTCCCAGGCTGGCTTTCACGGCGTCGCGCCAGCCACCCGTCAGCGCCAGATAGAGCAGCAGGATGGGAATGAAGATCACCGGCTGCGGCTTGATCATGACTGCGGCGCCGAGCAGTGCGCCTGCCCACAATGGCCGCCGCTGGAGGGCGACAATCGCGAGCAAGACGAGGAAGACCGGCGCGCCATCAGTCTGGCCCCAGAGGGCGCCATCTAGCAGCAGGCTGGGCGCAAGCGCATAGGCCAGCGTAGCCAGCAATGCCCATCGCGCTGAGGTAGCCAGCCGCGCCAGCCGATAGATCAGCCAGGACGCGCCAAGGTTCGCGCCAATCGTCGGCAGTTTGGCGAGAAACCAGAGCGTGCTGAAGCGCTGGAGTTCATTGACGGCGAGGCGCTGATCTGAGAAGCCGAGCAGATGGCCGAGTCCACGATAGACCTGCTCAAGCGCGGCATACACATAGATCGTGAGCGGAGGATAGGCAGCGCTGCTGGAGCTATAGACCATCAACGGGTGGGTGTTGAACGCCATCGCCCAGCGCAGATACATCTGCATGTCGCCGAAGAAGCCGCGATAGGGCGCGAGCAGCAGTTGGATGACGAGCGATGCGCCCAGGATACACCAGAGCAGCCCGCGCTCGCGTCGCGCTGAGATCGGCTCGCTGACAGCTTTCACCACACGCTCTACGCGCATCGCCATCTCCTCGACTCCCGCCTGCCCGCTGTGACGCGCCCGCGCCGCAGCCCAAGACGCCACGCTGATCACCCTGGCGCCAACCGTGAGACGCCACCCGGCGAATATCCCGTGCTATCATAGCAAAGACCCCAAACAAGCGCTCGCGGCGCGCCGCTACCCTGAAGCAGGCAGCCGCGTGAGGACGAGCAGACAGGTAAGCAAGCAGACAGGCGAGGGAGGCGACGGCATGGCGGCGCGTGGCTCTGGCGGCTCTGGCGACCGGGTGGCGATCATCGGCGGTGGCGTGACGGGCGCGCTCTGCGCTGTGCGGTTGGCTGAGCGCGGCTTTCGCGTGACGGCGCTGGAGCAGGCGCACATCGGCAATGGGTCGTCGAGCCGGTCGGCGGCGGGCATCCGGACGCAGTGGAGCGTCGCGGAGACGATTCGCGGGCTGCGCTATGCCGAGTGGTGGTACGGCCAGCTCCACGAGGCGCTGCATACCCCGCTGGAGCAGCGCCAGCCAGTCATCCGCCGCAACGGCTACCTCTTCCTCTATGAAGACCCAGAGCGCGTCGAGCTAGTGCGGCGCACGCAGGTGGCGGCGGCCTGGGCGCTGGGGCAGGCGAATGTGGCGCGGCAGCAGGCTGAAGGCGCGCAGGTGGAGACGCTGACGCCTGCCGACGTGGCGCAGCGCTGGCCCTGGCTCGACGCCGACCGGCTGATCGGCGCAGCCTGGGGACCAGACGATGGCTTCCTGCATCCGCATGTGATCTATGGCGAGGGCTTCCGGCGGGCGCGCGAGCTGGGTGTGGAGGTGTTGACCGAGACGGCGGCGCTGGGCGCGCAGACCACTGGCGACCGCATCACCACGTTGGAGACGACACGCGGCCCGCTGGCGGTGGATTGGGTGGTGAATGCGACCAACGCCTGGGCGCCGCGGGTCAGCCAGCGTCTGGGGGGCATGCCGTTGCCGGTCGCGCCGATGAAGCGCTACCTCTATCACTTCGAGCCGACACAGCCAATCATGAGTGCGGCGGACTGGGAGCGCCTGCCGATGGTGATCTTCGGCATGGGGCCAGGGCGCGGCGTACATGCGCGCCCTGATGGTCCGCTGCTGCTGGTGGGGGGAGCCAGCGCCGCCGAGCCAGAGCCAGACTTCTCCGACGCCGATCAGGATGCGATAGGCGATGGCTTCAACCATGCGGTTGGCATCGAGAACGCGGCCTACGATCTGCTGGCCCAGCTCGTCGACTTCTCGCCCGCGCTGGCGAACTGCGGCGGCGTGAAAGCGACCACCTGCGGCTTCTACGCGATGTCGCCCGATGGCAGCCCGCTGATCGGACGCGACGCGCGGCTGGCCAACCTCGTCCACGCCGTCGGCTTCTCTGGCCACGGCGTGATGCACGCGCCCGTCACGGCGCGACTGGTGGAGGCGCTGCTGGCGGGCGATGCGCGCGATGGCGCTGTGCCGCTGCCAGAGCAGTTCGGTGTCATCCACCTCGACGCCTTTGACCCTGCGCGCGACTTCAGCGCCGCGCACGCCGAGTCCGCTGTGCTGTGAGGCGGACGCCGAGAGAGACGCAGCGGGGCGGGCGGCGGGCGCCTGGCAGGAAACGACATGGCTTCAGTGCGCTAGAGATGAGACACGACGACGCTCGCGTGGGCAGGAGCATCCCTGCCTGCGCGAGCGTCGCTGCTGGCGTCACATCATGCGAGGTGTGGCGCCTGTACTGCCCTTGCAGGAACTCATACGGAATCCGGTGTGGTCGTTGGCGCCAGACCTCACCCCCAGCCCCTCTCCCGCAAGGAGAGGGGAGTCCGGAGGTTCGTTTCCCCCTCGCCTCGCGGGAGAGGGGGTCAGGGGGTGAGGTCGCGCCCCTGCGCCATTGCCAACACCTCAGGTGGACGTGTTATCAGTAGATGAAGCTCACGCCTGAACCGGCGTGCGCGTAGCGATACGAGACACGACCAAAGCCGCCGCCATTCCACCAGAAGGCTGTTTCAGCGATCAGGAACCAGCCGTTGGAATAGACAGAGACGACATGCGCCACATGCCCTTCACCGCTGGCGCCCTGCACCCCCGGCTGGAAGACCACCGTCGCGCCTGCGCGCGGCGACGAGCCAACCGCCATTCCACGGGCCGCCGCATGGCGTGTCCAGCTTGCGGCATTGCCCAGGCCACCGACATAGTCGTGCGCCATCATCGCTGCGCCGCTGGTGCACCAGCCCCAGGAGTAGCCCTGATACGTGCCAAATGGCTCAGTGTAGGAGCCGCGTCCCGGCGATGCCCACTGGCTGATGCCGCTGGGAGCGGAGTGGAAGCCAGTTGTGAAGGTGGTGGTGGAGTGAGTGGCGGTCTTCGAGGAGGTTCCGACAGAGGTGGAACCACCGCCATTAGGCACCCAGCTCGGATTATCCGAGATGAGCTGGCCACCGGAGCGATGCCAGCGTTGGGTGCAGTGATAGGCCCCATTGGCCCATCCATAGCACAGCCAGCCGTTTTGTACGCTATAGCCGCGCTGGTAGTGTAGTGCGCCAGAGGCGTGCGCCGCTGGACTTGACATGCCCGCCAACCCTGTGGCGAGCGCGCCCGCAACCAGGAGAGTGATAACCGTTGTCTGCGGACGTTGTGAGAGTTGAAGCTGCAAGGGGAGTACCTCCAAGCGTGCAGCGGGTCGCTCAGACCATGACCTCTTCCAGGCTGGTCTGGCGCGAGACTTTCCTCCTCTTGGCGCGCGAGTATCCAGCTCGCGCGACCTCATCCATCTCTCCGCTGGCGTCGAGCGCTCCTGGCGCCCCAGCGAGAGAAGTTGACCACACAGTGTCATGGGACAGCGTCAGACGCATGGCTCTGACGTCACAGCGGAGAACGGTACACCATCACCCGCGTCGAAACGCCAATGTCGTTGCATGACTAGCCAATAATGGCTATGGATACTAGCCCATTTGGGTCTTGTTATTGTTGTCTCACTGCCCGCCTGGATGAAATTTAGCGCGCATTCGGGGAGGGATAGAGGAGTTATCTACGAGGCCTGCAACATGAGCAATCATTCATGGAGATTTCACGCGCTTCCCAGATTCAAGGGTTACACTCTTCAGCGTGAGCGGCGCGCGATGCAAGCGCGCAGGGCAGTCGTGGTGGCGTCTGCCTGGGTTCGCTCAAGCGCGTCAGAGCGTATTTGGCGCCGTATGACCATCACGAGCATGCTGCTGCCGAGCGATCGGCCAGATGGCAATCGGATGGCAATCACAAGAAGGGGAGAAGGAAAAACATGGTCAAGAGCTTGAGGAGCGCCTGGTTTGGCATATTCCAGCAGGTCGAGCGCAAGCAGATCGGCGCTGAATACTATCCGACGCACGAGCATGTCGTCTTGCCAGATGGCCAGTTGATGTACGTGCGCAGGGCGAGCCTCGCGGCGGCGAAGGATCTGCTTGCGGCGCAGCGCGTGGTCGAGCGGCGGATGCAGGCGGACCACGCTGCGTAGCGCCTGCGTGCAGCGCCCGACCTCCGCGACCTCCGCGCGTGCGCCGCTGAGTCAACCCGCTAAGCTCGCGCAGTGCGACCAGGGCATAGGACAACAGCGCCCCACCAGACTGGCGGGGCGCTGCGTGTGTTTGCGTTGGGCTGTGGCGTCTTACTTTTGTCCGTAGGTGATGTAGAACGGCCAGGTCAGGGCGCCGCTGTTCAGTTCCGCCTGCGCCTGCCCGATTAAGTAGTTGTACTGCTCCTCGCTAATCATCCCCTGGTTAATCAGAAAGCCGCGCACGCTGGCATAGATGGCGAGGTAGTCAGTCGCAGCCATTGCGCCCAGGCGACCAGCCTTCTGCCCGACCGGCAAATGCACGATCTGACGATGAACCTGCTTCGCGCCCGCCTGCCGTAGATACTCGTCAATTCTGCTCGCGTTGCCGAACGACATCCCGCGCTTCTGGCTCATTTGCTCGCCAAACTGGTTGAGTGTGGTGAGGCCAGGGCCACCGGGCAGCAGGTCGCCCTCGACCAGCTCGACCCAGCCACCGGGACGTGTCACACGCAGCATCTGCTGCGCCTGCCGCACCCACTGGGTCGTCGGCAGCGCCACGATCACGAGCCGCTGGTGGACGAAATCGAAACTGTTATCGGGGAACGGCAGCCCTTCGAGCATGTTGCCCTGGATGAAGGCGAAGTTGTCGGGCCGCGCCATCGTGGTTCCGCTCTCCATGGGGGGCGGCGTCAGGTCGAACCCGACGACATTGGCCTGGGGGAAGAGCGTCGCCATCTCGGTGGCCCAGCGCCCCGTGCCACAGGCGACATCGAGGATCGCGTGGGGCTGGCGCAGTGGCGCGGCAAAGTTGCCCTTGAGGGCGTAGCGCAGCATGTAGTGCTGAAAGTCAAGCCGATTCAGTTCTTCGCCATCGCTGGGGAGGATGTAGGGGACGCCGCGCACAAATCGCCGACCACCAAAGATGCGCAATCCCGCAGGTTGCGCCTGTTGCTGGGCGGTCGCGCGATTGCGACGCCAGAATGTCACCCACGACATTAAGACCTCCATCCTGCCTGTGATCTACGGCGTAGCCCACAACGTACGCTGAGCGAGCTGCGTTGATCAGTGTCTGACTTCAAGATAACGCAGTCTGTCAAGCGGGGGCAGATGGGGTCGGCGTGGGGTAGCGGCAAATGGCGTAGTTGGCGCCTCGGTCGCGCACAACACAGCGATGCGGCGGCCCGCGCGCTGCCGCATGAGCAACGCAGACCACCGCATCTCACGCTCGCTCGCGTGTATCAGCCGCCTGTCAGAAGTAGCGCGGGCCGCCGTAGCCACCACCATAGCCGCCATAGCCGCCGCCATACCAGCCGCGTCGGCCAAAAGCGCCCCACCGCATCGCCCGGCGGAAGAGCCATGGGCCAATCAGCAACCCCCAGAGCAGACGGCGCCCCAGGCCGTGACGCCGATGACGGCGATAGATATGACGTGGGTAGCGCGGAAAGAACCATCCGAACATGAATCTCGCCTCCTCATAGCGCCTCTCGCACGTCGGCGCACACCCTCGCCGCCGACCTGGATCGCTCGCCTGGTCACGCGCCTGGATGGGCGCCGTTGCGCATGCTCTCAAGTGGTGATACGTTCTGACGCCGACGCTGGTTAGCGTTTGCGCCGCACCCTGCGCAGCCTGTGCGGCGGGCGTGGCGGCTAGACGCCGCGCGGGTCGCTGAGCGCAGGAGGACTGACCTCGAAGACGCTCCAGCCGTCATGTTCGTCACGTTCCGCGTCGTGATCGGCGTCAGTTGGCGCGCCAATGCGTGCGCCGACGACGGCATGACGACCGTCCTCCAGCGCAATCAGCGCATGCCAGATGCTTGCTCCGGGCGCCTGTCGCTCGGCGTCGTTGTCTGCGGCTCTGGTCTTGTCCACCAGTTCCACGATGCGCGCCTCTGGGGAGTAGCGCGCGCGCGCATACCGCAGCGCGTGCGCATATGCGGCGTTTTGGCGGCGCTGTTGCGCGTCTGCTGGCTGGTTGATCGTGCCGTCCATCCGCCCCATTGTCGCTCCTTCCGCGCGTCTCGTCCGCGCGCATCGTTGACTGCGCATACTGGGCGCCAGAGTGTTTGAGGTGTGTATGAGCAGTGTCTGATTGCTGGCGCCTGGGCTATCTGGGTCCCCATGCGCAGGCTCGATGCGCTATAATCCAGAGGTTGACGCGCAGCATGGCGCAGGCGCGCGACAGGAGAGAGGCGCGACAGGCGACAGTTTATGCCGAAGTTGTACGGATGGGTGCGCGAGGTCGTGCCCGAAAGCCCCGCCGACCTCGCCGGGATACAGCCAGGGGATCTGCTCAAGGCGATCAATGGTCAGCCCGTACGCGATCTGGTGGACTACCAGTTCTACGCCTCCGAGGAGGAGTTGACGCTCGCCATCGAGCGCAACGGGCGCGCGGTCGAGGCGCTGGTGGCCAAGGCCAGCGATGAGTCGCTCGGCATCCTCTTTGGCGAGGAACCGGCGCCCTTCATCCGCATCTGCGCCAACAAGTGCGTCTTCTGCTTCATCAAGGGTCTGCCTGAACGCAAGCAGCCAATGCGTGGGCAGCCGCTGGGCATGCGCGATTCGCTCTACATCAAAGACGACGACTATCGCTACAGCTTCCTCTTTGGCAACTTCATCACGCTGACAAACCTCAAGGAGACCGACTGGCGGCGGCTGGAGGAGCAACGCCTTAGCCCGCTCTACGTCTCGGTGCATACCACCAACCCCGACCTGCGCCGCCTGATGGTGGATGGTCCGCGCTCAGGCGACATCATCGAGCAGATCGAGCGGCTGGGGCAGCTTGGCATCACCTGCCACACACAGCTCGTGCTCTGCCCGGGCGCAAACGATGGCGAGGAGCTTGAGCGCAGCATCCGCGAGCTGGCGGCGCTGCGCCCAATCGTCGAATCCATCTCGGCGGTACCAGTCGGGCTGACGAAGTACAACAACATGATCTCGGTCGAGAAGCTGCCGCCGTTGCGTCCCTACACTCAAGCCGAGGCGCTGGACGTGATGGCGCGCGTGGAGCGCTGGCAGCGCCAGTTCGCCGCCGAGCCAGGGGCGCATGGCATGCCGTTCGTCTATCTCTCGGACGAGTGGTACTACACGACGAAGCGGCCTTTCCCGCCAGCGCGCCACTACGGTTCGTATGCGCAGATCGAGAACGGTGTGGGCATGACCCGCAAGTTGCTGGACGACTGGCGCCACGAGCGGGCCACGCTGACCGAGCAAGCCCAGCAAGCCCAGCAAGCCCAGCAGGCCGCGCCCGCCCGCCGCGCCGCGATTCTCACCAGCCTGATGGCTGCGCCTGTGATGCGCCGCATCGCGCGCGAGATTACCCGCGCGACGGGGCTGGAGGTGCGCGTCGTTCCGGTGGTCAATCAGCTCTTCGGCCCCATCGTCACGGTGGCGGGCCTGCTCGGCGGGCAGGATATGCTCGACACGATTACGAGCGAGCTAGCCGACTTTGGTCCCGATGATCTGGCGCTGCTGCCGCGAGTGATGCTCGACAACGCGGGCGTGCGCTTCCTCGACGATGTGACGTTGACGGAGTTCACTCAGCGGGCGACCCCGCGCGTGGTCTTTGCCAAGACTGCCGAGGAGCTGCGC
Source organism: Ktedonobacterales bacterium (assembly GCA_025936795.1). Taxonomy (GTDB): domain Bacteria; phylum Chloroflexota; class Ktedonobacteria; order Ktedonobacterales; family JADMIN01; genus JAKAIY01. The sequence goes on from JAICSR010000032.1 coordinate 18,501, forward strand.
GTGGCCATCGGCTCGCTACTGGCCACGCCGGAGCTGGCGGCGACGTAATGCGGGCGGCGCGGCGGGCGGTTGAAACCGCGCCTCAAGGCGACCTGCGGGTCGCCACAAGACCCGCCTGCGCGGGTCCGCGCGCATCTGGGGCTTCGGTCTGCAGAGGCGAACCTTTCAAGGCCGCGATGGATGAGCTTCCTAATATCGAGGACCAGATAGAGATGACAGGACATCGCTTGCGACGTGGGCGGCTGGCCACGCTGGCGCCGCTGCTGGCGCTGCTGGCGCTGGCGGCCTGCGGCTCGCAGGGCTACGCATCGCCGCTGGGCAAGCCGGCCACGGTTGCGCTGGCCGGGGCCGCTGGCGCGCAATCGCAGGGGTCCGCGACCTTCACGCCGTTCTACGCCGCGCAC
>JAICSR010000579.1 GCA_025936795.1 Ktedonobacterales bacterium
CGGCTACTCCTCGGCTGGCGCCGACTGGCTCGCGGTGGCGCCTGTGGAGCTTGGCGCGGGCGCGCCGTCGCCGTAGAGGAAGCAGTGCGTCCAGTGGCCACCGCCCAGATCGGTGCGCGCGGGGAAGCGCTCGCGGCAGACGGGCATGGCATGCGGGCAACGCGGATGGAAGCGGCAGCCGCTCGGTGGCGTAATCAGGCTGGGAATCTCGCCACGCGCGGGCAGCGGCTCCATCGCGCTGGGGCGGTCGGGGTCGGGCGCGGCGGCGATCAGCAGCTGCGTGTAGGGATGCTTCGGGCGCTCGATCACCTCATCGCTGGGGCCGCCCTCCACCGATTGCCCGGCGTACATCACTAGCGTCTCATCGGCGAAATAGCGGGCGCTGGCGATGTCGTGGGTGATGTAGAGCGCCGCCAGCCGATCTTCCTCCGTGAGCCGCAGCAGCAGGTTGAGGATGTCGAGCCGAATCGAGACATCGAGCATCGAGACCGGCTCATCGGCCAGCAACACCTGCGGACGCACCGCCAGCGCGCGTGCGATGGCGACCCGCTGCCGCTGCCCCCCGCTCAACTGATGCGGATACTTGAGCAGAAATTGCTCGGCGGGCGTCAGGCTCACGCGGTTCAGCAGCGCGAGCGCCTGCTCGGTCGCGGCCTCTGGCGAAGTGGCGTGCCCATAGATGCGCAGCGGGCGGGTCAGGTGGTAGCGCACATCATGCGCCGGGTTGAGCGATGAGAACGGGTCCTGAAAGATCATCTGCACGTTGCGCCGATACTCGCGCAGCGCCACCCGCCCAGACTTCACTGGCTGGCCCGCGTAGAGAATCTCGCCGGAGGTCAGATCGTAGAGCCGCGCCAGCATGCGCGCGACGGTCGTCTTGCCACTGCCGCTCTCACCAACCAGCGCCGTCGCCTTGCCAGGTGTCAGCGCGAACGACATATCCTCGACCGCCTGCACCGCCTGCTCTGGCCCAAACGGATTCAACTTGCGCACGGGAAAGCGCTTGCGCAGGTGTCGCGCTTCGAGAATGGCGCCTGCGGTATGCGCTGTGGTAGGCGTCGGCGCGGCTGGCTGCATCAGGCTCATGGCGCGGCGGTCCTTTCGTTCCCGGCGATCTGGGCTGTGCGAGCGGTTCGGTCGGCGGCGGCCTCATAGCCAGCCGCGATCTCCGCAGTGGTCGGCGGCGTCTGTGCGTAGGCGGGGTCGTAGAGGTGGCAGGCGACGCTGACGCTTGGCTCGCCGGGCGCCTGATCGGGGGCCGGGCGCAGCAGCGGCAAGACCTCGTGGCACGCATCAAACGCCAGAGGGCAGCGCGGATGAAACGCGCATCCCGGCGGCGCGGCGCGCAGATCAGGCGGCGAGCCTGGAATGCCAATGGCCCGGCGGCGCGGCCCACGCAGCGGCGGAAAGGCGTGGATCAGACCGTAGCTATACGGGTGGCGCGGGCGCTCATACAAGGTGCGGCTCGCGCCGCGCTCCACGATACGTCCGGCGTACATGATCGCGATGCTGTCGGCAAGCTCCAGCAGCAGCGAGAGGTCGTGCGTGATGAAGATCACCGAGAAGCCCAGGCTATCGCGCAGCCGCAGAATCTCCGTCAGAATCTCGCGCTGCACGACGACATCCAGCGCGGTCGTCGGCTCATCCATGATGACGATGTCGGGCGAAAGCGCCAGCGCTATGGCGATCCCGGCGCGCTGACGCATGCCGCCACTCAGCTCATGCGGAAAGCTCTTGAGCCGGTCGGGCGCGATGCCAACCAGGCGCAGCAACTCGGCGGCGCGCGCAGTGCGCTCGCGCTGGCTCATCTCCGAGCGGTGGGCGCGCAGCACATCGTCTATCTGCGCGCCCAGCGTCGCCACCGGATTGAGCGAGTTCATCGCGCTCTGGAAGACAA
>JAICSR010000160.1 GCA_025936795.1 Ktedonobacterales bacterium
AAGCTGGTTGGCGTGCAGCTTGAGCGCATAGCCCAGCGCCCGCGCCCGCTCCAGCACGCGCCGCGACTCCTCAACCGTGAAGGCTGACGCCTCGCAGAAGACATCGCAGAAACGCGCGCGTCCGGCGAAGGCGGGCAGCATCCGCTCGCAGACCTCATCTACATAGGCGGCGCGCTCGGCTGGCGAGCCGCGTCGCTCCGGTGGCAGCGTGTGCGCCCCCAGGAAGGTCGGGACGATGTGCGGCAAGGGCGGCAGGCCTGGCGCTGTGCTCGCCAGCGACTCCATCACGTCGAGGATGCGTCCCTCAGTGGCGAGGTCGAGGCCGTAGCCGGTCTTGCCCTCCACGGTAGTCGTGCCATGCGCGGCGAAGGAGCGCAGCCGCGCTTCGCCCAGCGCGCGTAGCTGCTCTTCGCTGGCTGCCCGAGTGGCGCGCACGGTGCTGAGGATGCCGCGCCCCTGCCGCGCCAGCTCCTCATAGCCGACGCCCGCGTGGCGCAGATGGAACTCTTCGGCGCGGTCGCCCGCAAAGATGAAGTGGGTGTGGGCGTCCACGAAGCCCGGCAGCGCCGCGCGCCCGCCCGCGTCCACTCGCGCATCTGGCGCCACGCGCTCTACTTGCACCGCCGCCGCCAGCGCGTCCTCTGGCCCGACCCAGACGATGCGCCCATCCAGCGCGGTCAGCGCGCCCCGCTCGATGATCCCCAGCGAGCCGGAGCCGCGCGCAGGCTCCAGCGTGACGAGCCGACTGACGCCTGTGAGCAGCCAATCCGCGCGTAGCCGCTCGTCTTCCTCCAGGTCACTACTCATGGCGCTGGCCGAGCTTCTCATGGATGGCGCGGGCGACGTGGGGCGCGACGATGCCGTCGAGGTCGCCATCGAGCCGCGCGACCTCTTTGAGCAGGGTGGCGCTGACGAAGAGATGATTGAGCGCGGTGACGATCATCAGCGTCTCGATCTCTGGCGCGAGGTTGCGATTCATCAGCGCCTGCTGAAACTCCAACTCGAAGTCGGTGACGGCGCGCAGCCCGCGCACGATGGCCTTGGCGCCCACGCGCCGCGCGACATCCACCGTCAGCCCGGTGAATGGCTCGACGCGCACGTTGATCAGGCCGCTGATCTGGACGGCCTCGCGCCAGAGGGCGACGCGCTCCTCAGTCGTGAAGAGCAGGTTCTTGCTGGGGGTGGCGTAGACCGCGACGACCAGCTCATCCACCAGATGGGCCGCGCGCCGTGCGATATCAATATGCCCGTTATGCACGGGATCGAATGTGCCGGGGTAGACCGCGATCAGGCGGCGCTGGTCGGCGGCGGCCCCCGCCGGGCTGGGTGTCTCGGCGGGGGCCGCATCTGCGGGATTCGCGCGTCGTTGGGCGTCCTGCTGCACTGCCATGTTCTCGCTTTCTGCCAACTCGGCGCCAACGGCGGCCCGACGCCGGGCGGTCGAGCGCCTCTCGCTGGCATTGTAGCCACCCTGGCCGTGGATGTCCACCCGAACGACAGCGCCGCACGTTGTATCAACAAGAGGCTGCCTGCTCTGCCCGCGCTGGGTGACGTGCGAGTGACACATACGTAGCGTAGGAAAGGACACCGCGATGGCTGATGATGGCTTGCGCGCCAATGAGTTTCAGGATGCGCTTCAGACCGTTGAGCTTGATGATCTGCTGCATGAGGGCGACGCGCCCCGACTACCGCTGCGCCCGAGTCCTCGTGCGCTCTGGCGACTGGCGCTGGGGCTGATGATCGTCGATGGCGTACTCGCGCTGGTCGCCAGCTTTGCTCCCTGGGTCATCGCACGGTTCACGCCATTCTATGCCGCGATGGACTTCGGACCGCTGCCCCTGAACGACCCTACGCTGGCAGCGCTTCTGGGCCTCATTCTGTCACCACTGATGACAGGTCCACTCATACTCACCCGGTTCATTGCATCCATTGCGATACTCATTGCGGAGATTGTCTACGATGGGTTGGGCGCGTTCATTGGTGTGGCGCTATGCTTCCGCTGGCGTGAGCGCACGCGCCGCCGCCTGCTGCTCACGTATACCATCTGGCTGGCGACGCTGCTGGGCCGGCTGCTCGTCTGCACGACGCTGCTGGCTGTTGACGCCCGCAGTGTGTTCTCAACAATCGACCATATCTATGACACATCTGTCGCCAGCGTCGCGCCCGCCGGGGGATTCTGGCTTGCCTGGCTGGCTGCCCTGCTGGGTGTGGTGTGCCTCGTCCTCGCTCGCTATGCCGTGTGGCCCGGTCTGGCGCCGTCGCTGCCAGAGCCTGCCCTGCGCACGCCGCGCACGCCGATGGAGCTTGCCAGCGCAGGTGTGGCTACGGTGGGCGTCGTCGTCTGGGAGGGCGGTTTCTTCACGTTGCCCTGGGCCACGCAGGGTTGCTCAGGCCTGCACTTCGCGCTGAATCACTTCTTCACTGGAACCTGCGCTGGCCTGGATTCGGCGGACATGCTCAGTCGGTGGTCTGCGGCCAGCGGCCTTGCGAATGTCCAGTACTCCGGCGAGAATCCATTCGCTGTCCTGCTGGCTGCCGCGGCAATCGTGGTGATCTGGGCCACCGTCCTCTCGCTGTTGGTGGCCGCCATGTCCGTCTGTGCGGTGGCGCTGCTCTGGCTTGGCCCCCAGGGCAGCGGACGCTATGGATTGCTGCTCTTCTGCCTGATCGCCTCCGGTTTCTACGCGCTGGCCGCGTGGCAGGGGGCGGGCGTTGCGCTGGCGCATCCCACGATGTTCACCTACGACTACGTCGCCACCGGTCCGTGGGTCTATGGGCCGGGCGTGGCGGTCACGTTCACCGGGCTGGCGCTGGCGGCGCTGGGCCTCGTCGGCGCGTTCGCCAGCAGATGGAGCCAGGCTCGGCGCCGCTAGCCTTTGTCGGCGCCGTCGCCAACGTCGAGATTCAAGCCAGTGGCGAGCAGCGTGGGCGAGAAGACGTAGTAGCCGTAGGTTGTGATGATCTCGAAGCCGCTGGCGCGGTAGAGCGCGGTGGCGGGCGCGTTGTCGGTGTCCACCTCCAGCGTGACGCGCTGATTGCTGCGCTGCTCAGGGTTCTCCGCGTTCTGCTGCGCCAGCGCGCAGGCCCGCGCCAGCATGCGCCGCCCCCAACCCTTTCGCTGCTGGGCGGGATCAATGCCGAAGGCGTAGATGCCGGTGGAGTCGGGCATGCGGCTGAGGCGAAAGCCGCCGATGATCGCGCCGTCGAGGCGCGCGGCGTAGACCTGCTCGGTCGCCGTGGCGGAGGCGCTGGTGAGATCGGCCAGCAGTCGCTCCTCCGTGTGATCGAATGCTCGCGCCAGCGCCGCCGCAAGCGGTTGATAGTCCTCTGGCCGCGCCCGCGCGACGATGAAGGCCCTGGACTGGTCGTCGAGCGCCGTCGGAGTGAGCGAGGCGCCACGCCAGACCATGCGATGCTCGGAGGAGGCGCGCTGGGCCGCCAGCATGCGCAGGAAGGCGCGCCCGGACGCCGAGCCGTCTTCGCACACCGCGAAGAGTTGGCCGCCACCCGCGCCCTTGAAGCTGGCCCGCGCCGCCTCGAAGAGCCGCATGCCCAGCCGATGGCGCCGCCAGTCGGGGTGAACCATGCCGCACATCTCGGCGGTCGTCGCGTCGCCATCGAGCGAGCAGTAGCCGACCAAACGTTGGCCTGCGCGTGCAAGCAACACCGCCGGATAGGTCGCCGTCGCTGGCTCGGCGGCGCCATAGCCCAGCTTGAGGTCCAGCCGCTCGGCGGCGTCGCAGGCGTCTTTGAGCGCCAGCGCCGCCGCCAGTTCGTCTGCGCTGAGGCTGTTCTGCCCGCTGATGATGATCGTATCGCCTGTGGCCACGTCGCTCGCCTTCCTCACTCGCCCGGACGCCCGGCGCGCAGCATATCGCGCCGCCTGCATCGGCGTCAAGCGTGGCGTCAAGCGGGGCGTTGTTGCGGTATGCTGTGGCGGACGGCGGCGCGCCACTTGCCTTTCGCGCTCCCCTCGCCCGCTGGCAGAGGGGTCGGGGGTGAGGATTCGCGCAGAACATGTACGAGTTCATGAACGAGTTCAGGAGAGGATGACATATGGCGACGGAGCCGGTGGCGCCTGAGACACAGCGCGCGTGGAAGATTGTCGGCGTGGTGGGCGGCGGCGCAATGGGCGCGGGCATCGCCTATGAGGTGGCGCGCAACCTCGATGCGCAGATCATCGTGCGCGAGGCCGACGCGCATACGCTGGCGCGCGCGCGAACCAATGTCGAGCGGCTGGTGGAGCGGCCCGTGCAGAAGGGGCAATTGACCCGCGAGGTGGCTGACGCCTGGCTGGCGCGTTTCACCTGGACGACCGCGCTGGGCGACCTTGCCCCGGCGGACATCGTGATCGAGGCGGTCTTCGAGAATCTACCGCTCAAGCAGGAGATCTTCGCCGCGCTCGATGGCGTCTGCCAGCCCGGCGCGATCCTTGCCAGCAACACCTCTGGGCTGCCGCTCACGCAGATCGCCTCGGCCACGCAGCGGCCAGAGCGCGTGCTGGGGCTGCATTTCTTCAATCCCGTGCCAGCCATGAAGCTGGTCGAGATCATCCGCGCCTATCAGACCAGCGATGAGACGGTGGCCCACGCTCAGGCGTTCTGTGCGCTACTGAAGAAAGAGACGATCCTGGCGAAGGATTTTCCTGGCTTCATCACCACCCGCATCGGCCTGATGATGATCGCGGAGGCGATTCGCTGCCTGGAGGAAGGCATCGGCACGGTGGAGGATATTGATAAGGGGATGCGGCTGGGCTTCAACTTCCCGATGGGACCATTTGAGTTGGCCGACCTGGTGGGGCTGGATGTCACGCTGCACATCCTGGAGGCCAGCCGCGAGGCGCTGGGCGAGCGTTTCCTGCCCAGTCCGCTGCTGCGCAATATGGTGACCGCTGGGTACACTGGACGCAAAGCTGGTCGCGGCTTCTACAATTACTCCAAGTAGGTGAGGCGCGTGTGCGCCACACAGCATGGTCAATCGAGCGCTACCCCAGACCAGGAGGAACCCGAACCCATGTGCTTCGATCTCGATTCACAGCCGCCTGTGCAGCCAGCCATCGCCAGCGATGCGCGCGGCGAGGAACTGACGCTGACCTCAGCCGATGGGACGCCGTTCGCAGTCTACTACGCGCAGGCCGATAGCGTGCGCCGCAACGGCGCGGGTATCGTCATTCTGCCGGATGTGCGCGGCCTCTATCAGTTCTACAAAGACCTGGCGCTGCGCTTCGCCGAGGCTGGCGTAGACGCCATCACGGTTGACTACTTCGGGCGCACGGCTGGCGTGGCTGCGCGCGACGACAGCTTCGAGTACATGCCGCATGTGCAGCAGACAAACCAGGCGCAGATTCGTGAAGACGTGGCGGCGGCCATCGCCAGGCTGCGCAGCGGACCCAACCCGCCACGCGCGATCTTCACCGTTGGCTTCTGCTTCGGCGGCGGGAACTCCTACCAGCAGGCGGCCAACCATCTCGGCTTGGCCGGGGTGATTGGCTATTATGGCTCGCCAACCAGTCCGCGCGGCGGCGCGCCCGCGCCAATCACCCGCATCAGTGCGTTCGAGTGCCCGGTGCTGGGCTTCTTCGGCGGCGCTGACCAGGGCATCCCGGCGGAGCAAGCGCAGCAATTCGATGAGGCGTTGGCGAAGGCGGGCATTGCGCACGAGATCATCGTCTATCCCGGCGCGCCGCACAGCTTCTTCGACCGCAAGTATGCAGAGTTCGCCAACGAGTCTGAGGATTCGTGGAATCGCTCGCTGGCGTTCATCAGCGCCCACACGCCGCAGGTATAAGGACGACCAGGCGCCGTTTCATGTGAAACGCCGCTGAGTCGTCGGGCGATAACATCGAGGAGGGCGCGCCATGTCGCACGATCAGCCAGAGCCCGATCAGGCCCAGGCGCAGCTTGCGCCATTCGATACCCTCTTCGATGCCGCCCAGGGAGCCGAGGCGCCGCTGCCCGATGCGCTGGCCGCGCTCTACGGTCGGCTGGCCTTCCCGAATGACGCTGCCGACGCGGGCCGCGCCTGGGTCATCAGCAACTTTGTCGCATCCATAGATGGCGTGGTCGCGTTCAACGATCCCGTCCCGGCGGGGGTAGGCGAGATCAGCGCGGGCAACCCGCATGACCGCGCGACGATGGGCCTGCTGCGGGCGATGGCCGATGCAGTGGTCGTGGGGGCAGGCACGCTGCGCTCTGTGCCGCACCACCTGTGGACCCCCGCCTACATCTATCCGCCGCTCGCCGCCGCTTACGCTGAGCTGCGCGCCGCGCTGGGCAAGCCACCCACGCCGCTCAACGTGATCGTCTCAGGCGCGGGCGATGTGGATGTGGCGCTGCCCGTCTTCCAGCGGGATGATCTCGCCGCGCTGCTGCTGACCACCCCAAGCGGCGCCACGCGGCTGACCGCACGACCAGGCGGGCTGGCGCTGGGGCCGCATGCGCGCATGCGGACAGCGGCGGCGCTGGCGGTCAGTGGCGGGATCGCTGCCCGCGCGACACTCGATGCGACACTGGCGACACTGGCGACGCTGGCGACGCTGGCGCCTCAGGCTGGGAATGCGCCTGCTGGGCGGCCGCTGATCCTGGTCGAGGGTGGGCCGCGCCTGCTGGGCGGCTTTGTCGCGGAGGGGCTGCTGGACGAGCAGTTTCTCACCATTGCGCCACAGCTCGTGGGGCGCGACGACCAGTTCCATCGCCCTGGCCTGATCGAGGGCCAGCGCCTCGCGCCCGATCAGCCCCGCTGGGCGCGGCTGGTGAGCGCTCGCCACGCCGAGAGTTTCCTCTTGCTGCGCTATGACCTCTCGCGCACGACAGCATAAAGGTGTACACTGGCACAGACACGCCCGCCGCCTGCTGAGACGACCCCGTTCAGGCGAGCCTGGTGGCAGGGCATGAGAAGACTCTTACCCTTTTCCAATGTATTTTCCACTGGGAACTGCTATGCTCTGGAGTGAGCCAGAAAATCCCATGTTCAGGCGTGCGCTGCACAATCAACTGCGCGCCGCATGGGGCGCGCTGGCGTCGAATGGCGGGATCAGGAGCGCGCATGGATATCGTTAACTTGCCAGGAGTAGCTGCGGCTCGCCGCCCGGAGCCGCCCAATCAGCGGCAGCGCGGCGCACAGCTCCCCAGGCCCGCCACGGCGTCCAAGCGCTCCACGAGCCTGCAATATCTGCGGTTCTGCATGGTCGGCGTGAGCAACGCCGTGGTGGACCTTGCCGCGCTGAATCTGCTGCTCTTGCTCTATCCCACGCGCAGCGATCTGACGCTGCTGGTCTACAACACCGTCGCGGTGATGCTCGCCATCCTCAACAGCTACCTGTGGAACACCCGCTGGACCTTCCACGATCAGGTGACGAACTCCGGGCGCGAGCGAGCGCTCTTCATCGCACAGGCAATCCTCAACATCGCCATCAACAACGTCGTCCTCGTCGTCATGACTGACCTGTTGCCCACGCAGACGGGTGACTGGTCCATCCTCACCGCCAACCTTGCTAAACTGGCTGCGATGTTCACCGCCTCATCCACCAGTTTTCTGCTGCTGCACACCTTCGTCTTTCGCCCCAGGGCATCCTAGCCATGCTGCTTGTGGCCTGCCTGCCGCAGACAGCGAGCAGCTAGCCTGTCCATCACGCGCCAGCGTCAGCGTGTGCGATGTAGCGTGCTGGTCTATGCTGGTCTATGGTTGAGGGAGATACTTCACGATATCGGGAGGGGTAATGGCAGGCGGGATGGTCCGGGTGAAGCCTGCGGTATCACGGGTGATGATGATATCCAGGGCGGCTGCTTTTGCGCATGCAATCTGCACATTGTCCTCGAAGTCGTTACCCGATGAGGCGCGAGCTACACGCAAGAGCGCCGCATCAACAGGGAGTATCTCCAGCGCTGCCAGAACTCGGTCTATACAGGAGAAGGCCGTCGGAATGTCTTTGCTTCGGCGTGCGATGTAGAACAGATCTGTCATAGCAGATGCGGGTATATATCCCATGAGCAAACCTGTACTTTGTGCGTGCCAGAGAGGGCGTGCTTCATCCGACCATGGTGTGCGGTTGAGCAGCCAGTCAAGGACGACATTCGTATCAATGAGCGCACGTCATGGCTCCTGGCGGGATTGTGCCAGCGCCTCACTCATCACTTTTCTCCGTACTTTTCCATGCGCCAGCGTGCGATCTCCTCATCAGACGGCGCAGGGCGCCCCGGCGTCGCTAGCATTCCCAGCGCCTCTTCGAAGGATGCATGTGGCGCCGTAGGCGCTGCAGCGCGACGTATAATCTCCTGAGCCAGCGCCAGTTGCTCATCGGATGACCACGATTGAACCGCTCTCAAGATGGTTTCACGGTCTACGATAGGGGATGTCATGTCACGTTCCTTTCTCATTTGCCCAACCTTATGATGACTATAGCATGGCTGGCGGCGCATGGGAATTTCACGGCACAGCCATGCCGCGTGTGGCC
>JAICSR010000609.1 GCA_025936795.1 Ktedonobacterales bacterium
GCGCCTGCCATGTTGCGCGCGACGACGCGGCCATGCGCCATCGCGTTATCCCACGTCCCCATCGTGTGATGGACGCCGATCATCGAGTCGTAGAACTCCGCGACATCGCCCGCCGTGTACACTCCCGGCACATTCGTCTCCAGATATTCGTTGGCGACGATGCCCGTCCGGCGCTCGATGGGCGTATCGCTGAGGAAGCCGTGGTTGAGTGTCAGCCCCAGGCCGACGCCGATCATATCCGCCTGATAGGTCTTACCAGAGGTCGCGACGACACGCTGGGGCTGGCCATTGGCGGGCAGCACCTCGGCGATGGACTCGCCATGCACGACCTCGACGCCGTGCGCGCTGGCGATGTCGTCCACGAGCTGGCCGCCCGCCGGGTCGAGCACGGTGCGCAGCCAGAAGGGACCGCGCATCAGCCAGGTGACATGCACGCCGCGCACGTTCAGACCCTCAGCCAGCTCATATGCGATGAAGCTGCCGCCGGAGATGACCGCCGCTTTGCTCTTGAGCGCATGCGCGATGAGGTCGCGTGTGTCGTCCATCGTGACGAAGTTGAAGATGCGCTCAACCCGCTCCACGCCTGGCGCGGTCAGCTTGTTGGCCCAGCCACCCGTCGCTACCAGCAGCGCATCGTAGCGCAATGGGCCGCCGTGGTCGAGATAGACGACGCGCTCAGCGGTATCTACGTGCGTCACCACGGTCTCAGTGAGCAGGGTGATGCGCTGCTGCTCGTGCCAGGCGAAATCGCGGATAAAGACCTTCTGCTCCGGCAGCAGCCCTTGCAGATAGCGCGGCAGCGAGACGCGATTATAGAGGGGATGAGGCTCATTCGTGATGAGCCAGATATCGCAGGCTGGATCATTCTTGCGCAGCTCTTGCGCGCAGGTGGTGCCAGCGATGCCGTTGCCAATGATGACGTATTTCTTGCCGACTTCAGCCGCCAATGCCGCACTCCTCACAGGCCCACGCGCACGCGGCGGAGTGATCGCCGCACGCAGCAGGGAGGTAGCGCCAGACGCCACTGCGCGCCTGGGCGTGGCGCCACGTCGCCCTCACACATGCCCATGCGAGGGCCTAGCGCGAGGGTCCGCGGCGCCACCGCTTATGGTACCACACCCGATTCAGGCGCCCGAAGGTTCGGAGCAATGACGGCTAGCTCTCGGCGCTACGCCTGCACGCCCAGCAGGTCACCCTGCGCGCCACGCTGGCAGCGCACGCGGCCAGCCTGTCTATGCTGATAGCGTAGACAGGCTGGCGCTGGAAGAACAGGGCAGCAGGCTACTCGTGGTTGCCTGGCGCATCGCTGGCGTGCGACGCGATCTCAGCGCCATCAGGCCGATAGCCCGCCTCAGTCGCCTCCTCTTCCGAGGCGAAGTAGATGCGGTGTTCGGGCGCGGGCAGGCGCTTGGAGTCCGCTGGGTGGTAGACCCGCGAGAGGATGTTACCGACGAAGGCGGCGCCCTCCGCATCCTCTTCGCTGAACTGTAGCGGCTCCACGATACCTGGCTCTTCGTCGCTCGGCTCCTCGACAATCGCTGGCCCATCGGTCGCCGCGCTGGCCGCGTCCGCCTGCGCCCGGGCGAGCGTGTCATTCGCCGTCACCGCCGTCAATGGAATCTCGA
>JAICSR010000286.1 GCA_025936795.1 Ktedonobacterales bacterium
ACATGCGCTGCTTGCCGACGACGAAATCTACTACAGCGGCGAGGGATGGGAGCGCAGGCCACTCAACGACTTGAATATCCCCCGCAGCGTGCAGGATGCCGTCCGGCGGCGCAGCGAACACCTCAGCATCGCCGCGCGTCAGACGCTGGCGTTTGCGGCGGTCGTTGGCCAGCGATTCGATTTCTCGCTGCTTCAGCATCTCATGGGATGTGATGAAGCGGCGCTGCTCAGTCTGCTCAAAGAACTGATCGCGGCGCAACTGGTCGTCGAGCAGTCCGCCGAGCGCTTTGCCTTCCGCCATGCGCTTACCCGCCAGGCCGTCTACTCCGAATTGCTGGAACGCGAGCGCCGGACCATGCACCGCACCATCGCGGCGGCGGTGGAAGCGCTCTATGCCGATGAGCTAGAAAGCCGCCTGAGCGAGCTGGCGTACCACACTTGCCAGGCAGGAGAATGGGCGCGCGCGCTCGAATACGCGCGCCGGGCGGGAGAACGCGCGCTGGCGCTCTACGCCCCACACGCCGCGCTCGAACAGTTCACCCAGGCCGTCAGCGCCGCGCATCACCTCGGCGTATCGGTAGCTCCCGCCATCTATCAGGCACGCGCCAGCGCCTATGAGACCCTCGGCGATTTCGAGCACGCCCGGAGCGATCTGGAGATTGCGCTTACGCTGGCGCACGAGGGCGCTGATACCGCTACCGAGTGGGCCGCGCTGCTCGATCTGGGGCTTCTCTGGGCTGGCCGCGACTATGCCAAAACGGGCGAATACTATCAGCGCGCCCTGACACTCGCGGAGACACTCGATGAGCCACTGAAGCGCGCGCGCACCCTGAACCGGCTGGCCAACTGGCATCTCAACATCGATGATCCAGTGATGGCGAAGACCTTGCACGCCGAGGCATTAGCTATCTTCGAGACCGCGGGCAACGCGCGCGGCGTGGCGGAGACGCTGGATCTACTCTGCATGGCCGGTATCCTCAGCGATGATCTGATCGACGCGGTAGGCTACGGGCAACGCGCGATAGGCATGCTCCGCGCCCTGGATGACCGGCAGCCGCTCTCATCCAGCCTGGTCACGCTGCCCTTCGTGGCGGCGCTCCGCCAGTCACAGACGATGACCCTTGCGCCCTCGACATTGGGCGAGGCGACGCACAATGTTGAAGAGGGCCTGCGTATCGCGCGCGAGATGGGTTGGCGAGCGGGGGAGGCCAACGCGCTGTGGGTGATGGGTCTCTGCCTGTCCGCCAGGGGCGAATTCGGCCGAGGGATGACGTGCGCAACGTCCGCATTGGCCGTTGCCAAAGATATCGAGCACCGCCAGTGGCTGGCCGCATCGTATTGCACACTCGGTGAACTGGCCTACGAACTCTATGCGCTGGCGCTGGCCCGCGAGCACCTGGAAAATGGGCTGAAGCTGGCTCACGCAATCAACTCAACGCACTGGATACGCGAGAACACCGCAGTGCTCGCGGCAACCCACATCGCCCAGGGCAACCTGGGAGCGGCAGAGGCTGTGCTGGATGCTGGCGCTCCGGTCGATATCGCTATGCAGAGCGTGGGGCAGCGGCTCTCCTGGGTGACCCGTGGGGAACTGGCGCTGGCGCAGGGCAAGCCAGACGCCGCGCTCGACATCGCCAGTCGCCTCGCTGGAAACTCGTCGCCCGAAAGTCAGTACGGGATGCCCATGGTTGCGCTCCTGCAAGGGAAGGCGCTGACAGCACTGGGTCGCTTTGATGAGGCGGAGGCGTGGCTGCGCGCCGCCGAACAACACTTGCGCGCACAGGGCGCACGGACGTCATTGCGGCGAGCGCTGACCCACCTGACGGCGCTGTACCAGCAGATGGGCCGCGCCGACGACGCCGCGCATACCGGGAACGAGGCGCGCGAGCTGGCCTATCTGATGGCCGAGACGATCCCCGATGCGGTGCTGCGCGCGGTCTTTTTGCGCCAGTGTCTGGCCAGCCTGCCGCCCGAACCAAAGCGCTCGGCGGAAATCGCGCGGGCGGCGTCGCTGATGTTGACCGCCCGCGAACGCGAGGTCGCCGCGCTGGTCGCACAGGGGAAGTCCAACCGCGTTATCGCCGATGAGCTGGTCATCAGCGAGCGCACCACCGAGTCGCACGTCACCAACATTCTGGGCAAGTTGGGGTTTAGCTCGCGGGCGCAGATCGCCGCCTGGGCCGTTGATATTGGGCTAGCTCAGCCAGGCGCCAGCCAGCATCTCGCGACGACGAACCAGCGCACGCGCCGTCCCACCACCCGCCGATCACACTGATGGTCGCGCACTCCGTGTTTGTTGTGCGTCACATGTAGCGCGTTTCTCCGTACCGCCATCGTGCGAATCTCCGTACCATCCACGATGGCACGCTTTCGCTTTCTGGGTACTCTGGAACTGCGGATGAGAGGCGCCGCCCTCCAGGGTTAGGCGTGGTCCTCTATGTTCGTTCTCAGCGTGAGGAAGGGGTATCAACCTATGTATGGCACCGTCGCACGTATGCGGGCAAAACCAGGCTCCGAGTCGCAACTGGCCGAGCAGATGCGCGTCTACGAGGAAGCGCATGTCGCAGGAGCGGTCGGCTCCTATGTCTATCGGATGGATAGCGATCCGAGTGAGTACTGGCTAGCGGTTATCTTCAGCAGCAAAGAGGCCTATGTCGCCAACGCGAACAGCCCCGAGCAGGACGCCCGCTATCGCCAGTTACTCGCGTTGCTGGATGGGCCACCCGAGTGGCATGACGGCGAGATTATCTACGTCTCCCAGCCGGGACAAAGCTAGAATTGACACTCCACACGGGCTAAAGCCCGATGGATTCTCAGGAAACGCACATGGCAACCCATCACGTTAGCTCCTGAAGGGCCTGCCCGGCCCAGAGAGGCGGTTACTCCATCGCGGTGTGGCGTGGTTAGCTCAAAGACCACCGCTCAAGCGGAGCGAAACAGGCGCCACGTCCAAAGATACGGTAGTGCTTTTACCCGTGGGAACGATTTACCACGGAACCCGCGAAACACTATTTTGTTGGTGAGGTGCAAGATGCCTACAGGTCTATTCTCGCACAAGCTAGCAGAAATGGCAATGTCGCTGGATGTTGGCTCCAGCCGACACACGTCCACACGCCTTACCACTGCCGTTGAAACGGCGTGGCTTGCGGCGGGCTAAAGCCCTGTTCTGTCATCTCAAAGAGGGATCCTGCAAGGCGCCACCCACGACGAGGCCGACGAGGTAGCGAGGAAGAGCGCAATGAGTGACTATTCAATCGTGAAGTTCCTGCACGTAAGTGGGGCCATTGGCTACTTCGTCGCTCTTGGTACCTTGCTCTTCGGGCTGGCGGCGCTTCGGCGCGCACGGCGCGTCGAGCACGTACGGGTGCTCGCCGACCTCATCAGGCGGCTGACGCCCCTCTTCAACATCAGCATCCTGCTCCTGCTGGCCGCCGGACTCTACATGACCTTCACGGTCTGGAGCTTCCAGACGGGCTGGATCGCCGTTGCCCTCGTCAGCCTGGTGATCATCGTACCCGTCGCTGCGGTGACCGTCCAATCCCGCATGCGCGTCATCGCCCAGCTCGCAAGCGAGGCTCCCGACGGGCCGCTGCCCTCTGAACTACTCGCGCGCACCCACGACCCGGTCTTCCTGACCACGCCGCTGACCGCGATGGCCCTGCTGCTGGGCATCGTCTTCCTGATGACCAACAAGCCGACGCTCTCCGTGGCGATCCTCGTGATGGCGCTCGCGCTGATTCTCGGGTTGGCCTCGGGCGTGCTCGTCGCCCGTTCAACGCACACCGCCGTGCAGGACGTGGCCACCAACGCCGCCCGCGCGAGTGAGTCAGGAGGGTAGCCGAGCGCGATGATGTATGCGCCTAGCAGGTTATTCAAGCCACAACGTAACGATGCGGCCAGTCACGTATTTGAGATGACTTGTAGCCCATACTAGCCAAACCACACAGAATGTACAGCAGACGTGCAGCCTATACAGACGCACGTCGAGGGGAGTGTTGCGCCCAAAACGGCGCGGAGGAGATCACGAGCTATGGCAACATCGTCAACCACAGGCCAGCAAACACTGGATAGCGGACAGATCGACGCGCTACGGAGCACGATCCGTGGCGAAATTATTCTGCCGGATGACGCCGCCTATGATGAGGCGCGTCATGTCTTCAACGCGATGATTGATCGCCATCCGGCGGTCATTGTGCGCTGCACTGATGTCGCCGACGTCATCAGCGCGGTCAACTTCGGACGCCAGGCACAGCTCAACGTCTCAGTGCGCGGCGGCAGCCACAACGTCACCGGGTTCGCCGTGAACGATGGTGGACTGGTGATTGACCTCTCGCACATGCGCAGTGTCTGGGTCGATCCTGAGCAGCGTGTCGCGCGCGTCGAGGGCGGCGCGACCTGGGGCGACGTCGATCACGCGACGCATGCCTTTGGCCTGGCGGCGCCCGCGGGCATTATCTCCACCACCGGCATGGGCCTGCTGCTGGGCGGCGGCATCGGCTACCTCACCCGCCCATATGGTCTGAGCTGCGACAATCTGCTCTCGGCGGACATCGTGCTGGCCAACGGCACATTGGTGACAGCCAACCCCGATCACAACCCTGACCTCTTCTGGGCGCTCCGTGGCGGCGGCGGCAACTTCGGCGTGGTCACCTCACTCACGCTGCAACTGCACCCGGTGGACACCGTTATCGGCGGACCGATCCTCTACCCCATCGAAAAATGTCGCGAGGCGCTGCAGCTCTTCCGCGAGACCATGGCCTCCACGCCCGAAGACTTCAACGCGTTCTTCGCGTTCCTGATCGTACCCGACGTGCCTGCCTTCCCGGAGGCGCTTCGCAACCAGCGCGTCTGCGGCATCGTCGTCTGCTACACCGGCCCCCAGGAGCAGGCGGAAGGGCTGCTCAAGCCACTCCGGAACTTCGGGCCGGTGTTGGACGCTATCGGGCCACTGCCACTGCCCATGCTCAACAGCATGTTCGACTTTACCATGCCGGTCGGCAAACTGCATCACTACTGGAAGGCCGACTACATCAACGAACTGAGCGACGCCGCCATCGATGTCCACGCGCGGTTTGGGCCAGAGGTACCCTTTGGCTCATCGACGATGCACATATATTCCACTGGCGGCGCGGTGCATCGGGTCAAGCCTGACGAGACCGCCTACAGCTACCGTGACGCCAACTTCGTGCATGTGATCCTGGTGGCGGGCGAAGATCCCGCCGATACACCACGCGGCAGACAGTGGGTGCGTGACTACTGGGAGGCGCTGCACCCGCTCTCGGCGGGCGGGGCATACGTCAACTTCCTGATGGATGAGGGCGACGAGCGTATCCGCGCAACCTATCGCGATAACTACGACCGCCTGGTGGCCGTCAAGCGCCAGTA
>JAICSR010000127.1 GCA_025936795.1 Ktedonobacterales bacterium
AACGGCAATCGCACGCATGATGGTTGCTACGAGCGCCTCGCCTGGACGTGGACGAATCTCTACTCACAGCAGCAGCAGCTTGCCTCACGAGGCCAGTTCGAGTAGCCCGCTGTCGCTCTGCTCGATGGCTTGACGTGCTTCACGCGCCCGCGCGAGCGCCACACTGGCTGGCTTGCGCGGGCGTTGCCGTGCCATTCGCGTGCGGGCGGTGTTTGCTGGCTATGCCACACCTGCGCGACGTGGTACAATAGCCTGGAATCAGCCTGCGCTGCACGGTTCCTGATGGTATCCACCCGATCAAATGATCAGACACACTGCGAGGCCCTACGGCATGTTCAAAAAAGTGCTCATCGCCAATCGCGGCGAGATTGCGTTGCGAGTCATTCGCGCCTGCCGCGAGCTTGGAATCAGAGCCGTCATCGCCTACTCTGAGGCGGACCGCGACTCACTCCCAGTCAAAGTGGCGGATGAACGCATTTGCATTGGTCCTGGCCCCAGCAGCAAGAGCTATCTGAACATCCCCAACATCATCAGCGCGGCGCTGCTGACGGGCTGCGAGGCGATTCACCCCGGCTATGGCTTCCTCTCAGAGAACGCGAGTTTCGCCGAGATTTGCGCCGATGTGGGCCTGGTCTTCATTGGCCCGCCTCCCTCGGCGATGGTGCAGATGGGCGACAAAGTGCAGGCGCGCATCGCAATGGAGCGCGCTGGCCTGCCAATGCTGCCTGGCACCGATGTGCTGCGCTCGCTGGGCGAGGGTGAGGCGGAGGCGGCGCGCATCGGCTTCCCGCTGATGCTGAAGGCGGCGGCGGGCGGCGGTGGACGCGGCATCCGTCTGGTGCGCAAGCCAGAAGAGTTTACCCACGTCTTCACGACCGCGCAGAGCGAGGTGCGTGAGGCGTTCAACGATGACGGCCTCTATGTCGAGAAATATCTTGGTCGCGCGCGGCATGTCGAGGTGCAGGTCTTCTGCGATAACTACGGCAATGGTGTCTACCTGGGCGAGCGCAACTGCTCGACGCAGCGCCGCCACCAGAAGCTGGTCGAGGAGTCGCCCAGCCCACTGCTGCCCGATGAGCTACGCCGCGAGATGGGCGAGCGCTCGATCCGCGCCGCCGTCGCAATTGGCTATCGCGGCGCCGGAACGATGGAATACCTCGTGGACGAGGACAACCACTTCTACTTCATGGAGATGAACACGCGGCTCCAGGTCGAGCATCCTGTCACCGAGTTGGTGACGGGCCTCGATCTCGTCCATGAGCAGATGCGCGTCGCCTCTGGTGAGCCACTGAGCGTGACGCAGGATCAGGTGCGTCCGCACGGCCACGCCATCGAGTTTCGCATCACCGCCGAGGACCCCGCGTTTGACTTTCGCCCGCAGACGGGGGTGATCGAGGAGTACCTGCCGCCGAGCGGGCCGGGCGTGCGCGTGGATTCGCATCTCTACCGTGGGTATGAGACGCCGCCGCACTACGATTCATTGCTCTCCAAGGTGATCGTCTGGGCGCCCACACGCGATGAGGCCATCGCGCGAGGCAAGCGCGCCCTCGAAGAGTATGTGCTGGAAGGCCTGCCGACGACGATTCCATTCCACCTGAGCCTGCTGGAGAACGAGACGTTCCGACGCGGCGAGGTGTACACCAACTATCTGACGGAACACAGCGAGGAGTTTGCGCTCAAGCGCTAGCATGACGCACTCGTGACGCTCTCAAGAGGGGACTAAAGGGGAGACTATGAGCAGCCGTGTTGTCATAACAGGCATAGGGATGGTCTGCGCAGTCGGCAATGACACCGCGACGACATGGCGCGCCCTGTGTGAGGGCACGTCGGGCGCGCAAACCATTACCAGCTTTGACACGACTCCCTTCGATACGAAGTTCGCCGCCGTCGTGAACGATTTCGACGCCGCGCAGTATATGGATCGCAAGGAGGTCCGCCGCAACGACCGTTTCGTCCACTTTGCGATGGGCGCAGCGCGGCAGGCGCTCGACGATTCGGGCTTCGAGATCACCGAGGAAAACGCCGACGATGTGGGCGTCATCATCGGCTCCGGCATCGGCGGCATGAATAGCTGCCATGAGCAGTTCAAGGTGCTGTTCGAGCGCGGGCCAGACCGCATCAGCCCGTTCTTCATCACGATGTTCATCACCGACATCGCGGCAGGCTTCGTCTCGCTAACAGTTGGCGCGCGTGGACCAAACTTCGCGACGGTTTCGGCCTGCGCGACCGGCGCCAATGCGATTGGCGAGGCCGCCGAGATGATTCGCCGGGGCGACGCGGTGGCGATGCTGGCGGGCGGCTCTGAGGCGGCTGTCACGCAGATGGGGCTATCTTCGTTTGGCAACATGAAGGCGCTCTCACGGCGCAACGATGATCCCGCACACGCCAGCCGTCCCTTCGACAAGGAGCGCGATGGCTTCGTGATGGGCGACGGCGCAGGCGTGCTGCTGCTCGAAGACGAGGAGCATGCGCGCAAGCGTGGCGCGCGCATCTATGCTGAGGTGGTCGGCTATGGCAGCACCGCCGACGCCTACCACATCACCGAACCTGCTCCCCACGGGGCCGGACTCGCCCGCGCGATGGGCCGCGCGCTCGGCAAAGCGGGCGTCGCGCCCGACGCAGTGCAGTACATCAACGCGCACGGCACGGCGACTCATCTGAACGATCTGAACGAGACGCAGGCGATCAAGTCGGTCTTTGGCGACCACGCCAAACGGCTGGCGATCAGCTCAACCAAGTCCATGATTGGCCACACGCTCGGCGCGTCGGGCGGCATCGAGGCGGGGGTGACGGCGCTGACGCTCTACCATGGCGTCATCACGCCGACGATCAACTACACCACGCCCGACCCGGAACTCGATCTCGACTTTACGCCGAATGAGGCGCGCGAGGCCAAGGTGGATGTGGCGATGTCGAACTCGATGGGCTTTGGTGGCCACAATGCGGTACTCGTCCTGCGGCGATATAACGGCTAGCGAGCGCTCGCCGCGGCTGGCGCTGACGGCGACGGTGCGGGCGTACTGAAGGCATAGAGGAGGCGGCATACGGAACGGCAATCGCTGGTGAGCCGGATCAAGGCGCTCGCGGAGGCGCTGGAGGGCAGCGACGTTAGCGAGCTTGACCTGACCGAGAATGGCTTACGCATTCTGATTCGGCGGCAGACCGAGACGGTGATGCTGTTGTCGGCTCCGGCGCACGCGCCACGCGCGCGTTCGAACGGCGCAGGACGCAAGCGCACGCAGGCAAAGCGCACGGAGGCAGAGGCGCCCGTCGTGGAGCCGGGCATCGCGGTCGTCTCGCCGTTGACGGGGGTCTTCTACTCCTCGCCCTCGCCTAGCTCCGCGCAGTTTGTCGAGGTGGGCCAGCCCGTGCAGGCGGGGCAGGTCGTCTGCATTATCGAGGCGATGAAAGTCTTCAACGAGATCAGGTCGGAGGTGAGCGGCACGGTCGTCTCCATCGTCGCTCAGAACGGCCAACTCGTGCAGAAAGGCGCAGCGCTGATTCGTGTCCAGGCGTCCTGACTCGCTCACCACGGAGCCGCATGCCATGCCGCCTGCGGGTGGGCGCCTGGCGCGAGCCGCCACCCCGACCCACGCGCCAGCCTGGCTGCCATCGTGGCTAACGCCCTGGCTGACACAGCGGCGCCTGGCGTGGGGCCTGGTCTGGCTGATGGCGCTCGCCTTCACGCTGTTCGTCGGCTACCATGCGCTCTATCGGCACTGGGAGTTCCATACCGACGCCTTCGATCTGGGCAACATGGACCAGGCGGTGTGGAATACGCTGCATGGCCACCCCTTCCGCTTCACCAATCGCGGCAATGATGACTTCGGGCTGCCGACGCGACTGAGCATTCACGTCGAGCCGATCATCTTGCCGCTCTCGCTGCTCTACCTCATCCACGCCGGCCCGGCGACGTTGCTGGTGACGCAAACCGTGGCGCTGGCGCTCGGCGCGTTTCCGCTCTTCGCGCTCAGTCTGCGCCGCCTGCCCCAGCTTCCGTTTGTCGGCGTGGGGCTGGTCTTCGCCTATCTGCTCAGCCCGTTCACCATCAGCGAGGCGCTCTGGGACTTCCATCCCGTCGCGCTGGCGACACCGCTGCTGCTGGCTGCGCTCTGGGCGCTCGATGCGCGGCGCTACGGCTGGTTTCTGGCGGCGGTGATCCTGGCGATGGCTACCAAGGAGGATGTCGGCCTCTCGGTCGCGGTGATCGCGCTGCTGCTGGCGGTGGCGCGTCCGCAGAAGCGGCGCTTTGGCGTCCTGCTGGCCATCGGCGCGCTGCTCTGGGTGGCGATCTGCTTCAAGCTGATTCTGCCGCACTACAACGTTGGCGTGGCGGGCGGTAACAATTACTGGTATCGCTACAACTGGCTGGGGCGCACACCGACTGAGGCGCTCGTCAATGCGCTGACGAAGCCGTGGCTGGTGCTGGGCTATCTGGTCGCGCCGGGGAGGCTAGGCTACCTCGCCATTGTGCTGCGCACGGCAGGCGCACTGGGCCTGCTCGCGCCCGTGCTGTTGCTGGCGGCGCTGCCCGACCTTGCGGTAAACCTGCTCAGCTCGCACACCGAGCAGTACAGCGGCTTCTTCCAATACAACGCGATCATCCTGCCCTACCTGCTGGGCGCGGCGGTCTATGGCGCAGCGGCGCTCGTCCACGCGCGGCAGCGCGCCGCCAGCCAGCCTGATGCGCAGCGGCTGGCGGCGGCGGGAGCAGGGCTGCACGGCGAAGCGTGGGCGCTCTGGGTTGGCGGCTGGCGCGCGGCTCCGGCTGGGCTGGCGAAGGTTGGCCACGCCTGCGCCGCGCTCTGGTCGGCGCTGTTGGAGCGCATCCCCGCGCCCGTGCGCCTGCTGCAGCCACTGCTGGTAGCCTGGCTCGTCGTCTTCAGCCTGTGGAATATCTCGACCGTCGGGCGCATTCCGCCATTCTGGGCGGCGGGCAATCCACCCTCAGCGGCGCTCTCCGCGCGCATGACGGCAGTCAATGCCCTGCTGGCGAAGATTCCCGCCAACGCGCCAGTCTGCGCCACTGATACGCTCGACCCGCACCTGAGTGACCGCTACACGCTCTACCTCGCGCCCGACCCACAATGCTATCAGGCCAGCTATGTCGCGATGGATCTGCCCAACGCCATCGGCGATGTGCGCGCGGCGGATACGAAGATGCTCAAGCGCATGCAGGCATCAGGTCGCTACACGGTGGTAGGCGCCACACACGGCGTCGTCGTGCTTCAGCGCATCGGCCAGCCGCTCGCGCCGTGATGACGTCGGCGGTTGAAGCCGCCAGCCGAACCGCGCTCATCCAAGGTCCGCCTAGAATTTAACGTCAGCGCCAATGACCAATCTAGATTCCGTATTATGACATGCTGCTAGCTATGATATACTGCTCGCTAAAATCAGCGGTGGTAGATATGAGCGTAGTGGCAGGCGGGGGTGGCAAATGAGCGGCATTTTCATTTCGTATCGTCGGCAAGACTCAGAGGATATCACGGGCCGAATGCGCGAGCGACTCGCTGGCGCGTTTGGGGGTAGTAGTGTCTTTAAGGACACGCAGAGCATCCCACAAGGTTCCGAGTTCCCTGTGGTTTTGGCCGAGCGCATCAACGACGCATCAGCCGCGCTCATCATTATTGGCCCGACCTGGCTGAGCATTGCGGAAAAGGGACGCCAACGACTCTTCACGCCTGGCGATTACGTGCACGCGGAGGTAGAGGCTGCGCTGCGCAAACCCGGCCTGCTCGTCTTGCCTGTGCTCGTTCGGAATGCCAAGATGCCGCAGCGCGCTGAATTGCCTACGAGTATCGCTAGTCTTGCTGACCGTAATGCGATCGTGGTTCGCAGCGATCCAGATTTTGACCATGACATCGCTGAACTTATTGACGCGCTCGCGAAAGTTGTGCCATCTGTAGGCCGCGGAAGTGTGTCGCGAGTCATCGAGTTCGACGAGCGCGAGGCTAAAGATAATGACAGCCTTAGGTTGAAGCTGAGGTCTCTCCGCCAGGGCCGATTCGAGATGTACACGTTTAACACAGCTGATGCCCTCAAAACACTCGTGACTATGGACACAGCAATTTACTGGCCTCACGCCGCTGAGGCCATGTGGCAAGCATGCCGCCGCGTGGATCCAAATACCGAGCGAGTTCTCGCGCATCTCAATGTTAATGTATGGTCCTCTAGTCGGGGTGAGCTTGAGGTGCTATTCTCGTCACCGCGGTTTCGAGTGAAGTGCCACTATGGATACTACTCTGCCTATTCCTACGACGATTTCAAAGGAACAATGATCATCGATGCGCGAGAATCCAGAACCGTTGACGCAGTACAGCAGGCTTACGAGGCGGAACGCGCGAAGGCAAAATAGCGCAGCGAATTCATGATGAGGTCACTGTTCCCCTCGGATCTGGCAATTCGCGGGGAAGAGAGACCTGGACACCATCGCTCCCAGCAGCTTTCAAACCGTTGCTCAGTCGTTGAGCCAGCGCGAGCCACTGGCGTCACGGTCGCGCCCGTCGGCGGGAGTATCAAAGCCACTGTAGGGAGTGTTGCGGCCGTTGTTGTGAGGCGGCCTGGCCGGGCGCGGCGTCTGCGGACGCTGAGCGGGATGCTGGGAGCCCTGGTGGCCGGAGCCTCCGTTCTGCCACGGCTGGCGATGCGCGGAGCCGCTGGCGCCCAGGCTGCTGGGACGGCGTCCCTGCTGGCTCTGCCCTGCGGCGGGCGTCTGGCGGGTCGCGCCGCGCTCACCCATCGCGCGCTGCTGCGCCGTCTCGGATCGCACTACGCGCTGCTGCCCCGTCTCTGGGCGTGGCTGTGGGCGTGGCTCAGGGCGGACGGCGCGATAGCCGCCAGTCGAGGGGCGAACCGGAGCGCGCGTTGGCGAGACGCTGGACGTTTGGCCAGTGCGCAGACGCTGGGCCTCTATCCGGTTTGTGGCATACGGATCGTGCGGCGCGACAGGCGTCTCATCGCCAGTCAGCGCGCGTAGCTCGGCGATAGTCGCATCCGTCTGCGCCAGCGTCTCGTCCAGCGCCGCGTCTACCGCGTCCGCCGTAGTGAGATCGTCGAACAGCGCGCCGCTGACGGCATCGAAGTCGTTCAGGCGCGAGCCAATGCGCGCCGCCACCACTGCGCCCTCGCGCGCCAGGCGCATCGCGACGGCGGGGTCCACGGGCGCGCCCGGATGCGAGACACCCGCCCAGATGTCCGCCGCCGCGTCTTGCAGCGCCACCCGATCAGCCGCGAGCGAGGTCATCAGCCGCTGCATGTGGCGGCGTCCAGTCGTCAGACGGCGTCCCACCCAATCGCGCTGCTCCATCTGCGCCGCATAGGTGGCCTGCGCTTGCGCCAGCGTCGCCACACTCGCGCGCACGCGCTCATCGTCCAGCGCGTCAGATGCGAGTGCGCCGCGCCAATGCAGCATCAGGCCAACGGCCACCGTAATCAGCGTGAGCAGCGTGCCCGTCATCGCCAGGATCACCGTGTACTCCAGCGGCGTCTGCAGCAACGCGCTCTGCGGCGTCAACGCGACCACGGCGCCCACGCACACGCCGGAGCCATCAACCAACGGGACGCTGCCCGCGAGGTAGTCATCGTCGCCGATGGTGAGTGGCCCGGTCGTGGCGCGCGCATTGTGGGCGCAGGCATTGGCCGCGATGGCGCCATCCAGGCGGTCGCCCAGCCCCACCACCGATGTTCCGCTGCCTGCTGGCGTCAGGCTCGACGCGATGATGATATAGGCGTTCTGCTCGCGCTGCACGATCAGGGTATCCAGCCCGGTCCGCGCGCGCAGCCGCTGGGCCTCGGCATTGTTGTTATTCAGCGTCGTCACATTCGCGGGGAGCGCGCTCGTCAACTGGCCATTTGTCAGCGTCAGGGCGCCAGAGTTCACTTGCAGCGCGTCATGCGCCGCCTGCGCCGCCACGCCCACCTGCGCCAACGCATCGCGCTGCGCCTGTTGGCTCAGGCCGAGATAGGCCAGACCGGTGAGCGCGACGACACAGAGCAGCGGCCCCACGATCAGCAGCGCGGTCAACCGTGGGCGCGGGCGGCTGGACGGGCGCGAGGCGCGGGCGGCAGGGCGTCGGGCAGCGGGCATGGGAGCATCCTCCGAGGGTAGGGCAGCGATACCTGGCAGCGCGGGACAGGAGTAGACGAAATGTCACTCTATTGTAGATGAGTTGGCAGAAAAGTACACAGGACGTTGGACTATTGGGGCGCCGCGTGAGTTGCGGCTGCCTGGCTTGGGGGCTATGAGGGGAGCCTGCGGAGGCGTATAATCGGAGGTGGCGCCTGCTCGATGGCGAGTGGCGCCCTGACACGCGCCAATGGGCGCTGTCGCTCGACGCCGAGGCGAATGAGGAGAAGTAGTCGTCCATGCTAAAAGAGAGCATGCTATTCCTGGCGCGGCAGGACGCGATTCGCGGGCTTGCCCAGAGCAATCCAGTTGCGCAGCGCGTGGCGCGCCGCTTCGTCGCTGGCGAAGCGCTTGACGAAGCGATTCAGGTCGCGCATGCGCTCAACCGCCATCGCATCAGCGTCTCGCTCGACCATCTCGGCGAGAACACGGCGGATGAACGCGAGGCGTGCGGCGCGACGGATGACTATATCGCGATCATCGAGCGCATCCACCGCGAAGGCGCCGAGGCCAACATCTCGGTGAAGCTGACGGCGCTTGGCCTCGATATTGCCGAGAGTCTCTGCCGCGAGAACCTCACGCGGGTGCTGCGACGCGCTCACGAGTATGGCATCTTCGTGCGCGTGGATATGGAAGCCTCAAACTATACCCAGCGCACGGTAGACATGGTGGTTGACCTGCATCACAGCTTCGAGAATGTCGGCACGGTCCTGCAGACCTCGCTCTATCGCACACCCGATGACGTGGAGCGGCTGCTGGGCGAGCGCGTGCGTATGCGACTGGTCAAAGGCGCCTACCTGGAGCCACCCACCGTCGCTTATGCGCACAAAGCGGACGTAGATAGCGCCTACATGCGTCTGCTGCTGCCGCTGCTGGAGCGCGGAGTCTATCCCGCCATCGCCACGCACGACGAGCGAATGATCAACGCGGCCATTCGCATCGCTCAGGAGCGCGACATCCCGCATGCGCGCTTCGAGTTTCAGATGCTCTATGGCATTCGGCGCGACCTGCAAGAGCGGCTGGCGGCCACTGGCTATAATGTGCGCGTCTACGTTCCCTATGGCTCGCAGTGGTACCCCTATCTGACGCGCCGCATGGCCGAACGGCCAGCGAATCTGATGTTCGTGTTGAGCAATACGTTCCGAGGATAAGGTAATACGCTATCCGGTAGTTGGTTGGCGTCAGGTAAAGCCCCGCTCCCGCCGCTGCGGGGGAGGGGTTGGGGAGGGGCGCGCCGAACGCTGAGGAGCAAGCCGCGCGGCTGGTCCTGGGTTCTTGTCAGAGTCGCACGGGGTATCATACCCTGAGGGTATGGTGGAGCAGCAGTGTGTAGCGGTGGAAACGTCGCGCCGCAACCAGGGATGAGGTGAGCGCGCATGACATCAGCCCCACAATGGCCGTCGCGCCCGCCAGCCTCGGCGCCATCGGCGCCGTCGGATGTGAGCGGTTCGCTGCGCGCTGGCGAGAGCGCCTATCCGCCGCAGCCCGTGACACAGCCCGCGCCGCAGGTGGTCGTGAAGGGCTACGCCGATCTTCCGGCGGTCAACGCATTCTGCCTGGAGGCGCTCGACGGCGCGCTGGAACTGGTGCGCGCGGACGGCGGCGAGGTAGCGGCGCTCAACGCCGCTGGTACCGCGATGGTCACACGCGCGCGTCGCAAGCGCCCGCCGCGTCTCCCCGGCTTTGGCACGCCGTCGCGTCCCTCGCAGCCGGTTTCGTCGTCGGGCATATTTGACGCCGCAGACCCGATTGATAACCAGGTGACACAGCTACTGCCCTCAGCGCAACTCGCCCGCGCCTACGCGCCCGACCAGGGATTGATTGGCGCGGTCTGGAAGCGCCGCGAGCCGCTCCATCTGC
>JAICSR010000005.1 GCA_025936795.1 Ktedonobacterales bacterium
ATTACGGCCTTGCGCAGCCACCCTTGGGCGAAACGGGGCGGACCACTCGCCGCAAGATGCAGGAGGAGGTAGGCAGCGTGGGGCATATGCGCGAGATGGTCTGCATCGCGTCGCCCCTTTCCAATCAGCTGCCTGCTGGGAGGATGCACGGCGTCGCATCACGCGCGACAGCCGCCTGAAAAGAATCTAGCATGCTGAAGATGTCGCATACAAGGCTGACGCGAGGCGAATGAAAACGCCATACTCCCCTCGCCCTCTGGGAGAGGGGCCGGGGGTGAAGGCTCGGCGCCGCACTACGCCCTCAACACCCATCCTGCGCTACTCCAGATCAGGGACGCCGCGAGAGGGCATGGTACAATGGCAGGGGTCGTGCGGCATGGCGACAACGCTTGCGCCCGCGTGGCCCGCCAATCGCAAGTGGCAGGCGAGACAAGCGGAGAGAGGTCTGTATGGACACAGCCGATGTGGCAAAGACGATAGAGACTCAGGAGCAGCCCGTGCGGCTTGCGGACCGCGCGACGCTGGAGCGCGCTTTCCCGGATGGCGTGCGCGGCAAGCGCATCCATGCGGTGGGCGCCGGCGGGCATGGCATCTCCGCCGGGCTGCTGCTCGCCCAGGCGGCGGGAGCCATCGTCACCGGTTGCGACCGCACCCCCACGTCGCTCGGCCTGATGCTCGACGAGGCAGGCATCCCCATCGCCATCGGCCATGATAACGCGCATGTCGCCAGCGCCGATCTCGTCGTCACCAATCCCGCTGTCACGTTCCTGCATCCCGATCACGCAGAGTTGGCGGCGGCGCAGGCGCTGGGCATTCCCGTCGCGCAGTGGCAGCCGCTGCTCGGCCTGCTGATGCGCGGCAGCGTCGGCGTCTCGGTGGCAGGCGTCCACGGCAAAGGCTCGACGACCGCGCTGCTGGGCGCCATGCTGATCGCCGCCAAGCTCGACCCCACCGTCGAGGTTGGCGACATCGTGCGCGCGTGGGACTCCAACGTGCGGCCCGGCGCAGGGCGCATCTTCGTCAACGAGGCCGACGAGTTCAATTACAACTTCCTCTCCTATCATCCGCGCGTGGTCACGCTGACCGAGGTGGAATACGACCATCCGGAGTTCTTCCGCACGTATGAGGAGATTCGCGACGCCTTTGCGCAGTTCCTCAAGGGGATGGATATGACGCCTGACGCCGAGGACGCGCCACCACCCACCATCGTCATCAGCGCCGATAGCCCCGGCTGCCGCGACACCATCGCCCAGCTTGGCGCCGACTGGCCCGGCGTCATCCGCACATTCTCCGTCGAGGGCAGCCAGGCCGACGCGATGGCGCGCAAGGTGCGCGTGGGCGAGCAGACCAGCTTCGAGTTGCTGCTGGATGGTCACTCGCTGGGGCGCATCACTCAGCGCATGCCAGGGCGGCACAACATCGCGAACGCGGTGGCGGCCGCGGCCACGGCCAGCGCGCTCGGCGTCGCGCCAGAGGTCATCGCGCAGACGATTGGCGCGTTCGATGGCCTGCGCCGTCGCTTCGAGATCAGCGACGATGGCGATGTCGTCTGGGTGGACGACTACGCCCACCATCCGCATGCCGTCGCGCTGACTATCGCCGCCGCGCGCCAACGCTTCGCCGGGCGCCGCATCGTCGCCACCTTCCAGCCGACGCTCTACACGCGGCTCCAGAGCTTCCTCACGCCCTTCGCCGAGGCGCTGGCCACAGCGGATGAGGTGGTCGTGGTCGAGATTCAACCCTCGCGTGAGCGCGACACCGGCATCATCCACGGCAATGACCTTGTACGCGCGGTGCAGGCCCAGCCAGGCTTCGTCCATAAGCCCCAGGCTGCGCGCTATGGCGGCGACTTCCCGCAGACCGCCGCGCTGCTGCGTGAGCTACGCCAGCCCGGCGATGTCATGCTGGTGATGGGCAGCGGCCCCGTCAATCAGGTTATCCCGCTGGCGCGCGGGGAGACGGGGCAAAGCTAGTCAGCCGCCTCACGAACCCATGAACGGAGCGTTCTGGAATGGCGAAATCGTGATGGCGCCGCAGACATGGATCACGTCGGTGGCCACGACGACGCCCTTATCGTCTGGCGGCGTCAGCGCGAAGTAGCTTGACGCAAGGCAACTCGTCTGGGTGTCTGTGGGCGCCGCTGACCATGCCACGGCGAAGTAGGCCGACGCGCCTGGAGTGAGCTGGATATGCTGCTCCGGAAAAACGCCGCTCCACACGCCCGATGTCGCTCTCAACACCTGTAGGGCCAGCGGCGTGCGCTGGGCGTCGAGCAATTGCGCGCCGGGGAAGCCGAAGAGCGAACATGCCTCAGTGGAGTGATTCGTCACGGTTCCCATCTGAGCCGAGGTTCCAGTGGCTGACTCATCAATCGCAAACTTCAGTGTCAATTGCTGTGCCCGACATGCTGGACTATAGGCGCCCGGCGTGCCGTCGATGACCACAAACGTCGCGGTCGGCGAGGGGGATAGCGAACTGGCGTTGCTGATGTCGCTAGTAGTGGTGGACGAAGGCGATGCGCTCGGCGACGCCGCCTGCGCGGCGCACCCCGCCAGCGCCACAACGCACACCACTGTCAACGCAACCCGCAGCGGAATTGTGCGCCAGATCGAATGTACCACCTGAGTCGCAGCCTTTCTCCATACATCGTGCATGTCGCCGCATACTCGCGCCAGCGATCGAATCCCGCTTGCTGGCACGGCTTGTTTCGATGCTAGCATGCAAGCGCAAGCGCGTTATGTGATCTGCTACACAGTCGCGCTGCGGCCCCTATCCATCAGGCGCCAGCCTGGCATCAGCCACCCATAAATGCCGTTGGCTCAACGGGCGAGATCACCAGATTGCTGTCGCAGGCGTTGATCTGGTCAGCGACGGTCAGCACGCTGAAGTCGTTGGGTGGCGTCACCGAGAGGTAGCTGGAGGTCGGGCAGGTTGCCTGTGAGCCGATGGTGACATCTGACCAGGTGACGGCGAAGTAGGCCGACGCGCCCGGCGCTAGCAGCACCTGCTGCTTCATCTGATTCGAGTACATATAGGCGCTGGTCTGCCAGAGCGCATGCGTCGTCATCGGGGTATGCTGGGCGTCGAGCATCTGCGCGCCGGGGAAACCGTAGAGCGCGCAGGTGGCGCTTGAGGAATTGGTGAACTGCCCCATCTGCCCGATATGCCCGGCGGCCCCACCACTCGAGTGGATGCTGAGCGTGAGTTGATCTGGCTGGCAGTTCGCTACCCCTGTGGCTGTTGCGCCAGCCTGCGGCGTCGTGGAGGGAGCCGCCTGCGTGGCGAGGGCTGTGGCGCTCGTCGTAGCGGTGGCCGTGGCGACAGTTGGCGCTGGCAGCGCGCACCCGCCGAACGCGCCTGTCAGCAACCCCATCAGCGCGAGGCGCCACGCCAGCGATCGCCAGTTCCGCTGCATCATCAGACTATCCACCTTCCCGCGCATCCCCTCAGACACGCTCTACACGCACGGCGTTGACCCATGGCGCCAGTAGCTCCACCGTCAACGGTAGCATACAGGCGAACGTATCCGCTGTGAAGGGCGACACACCCAGCGCCGAGCGGCACAGGGAATCAAGGGCTGTAATAACGTATGACACGGCGCGCAAAAGGAAGCGGCGCGACCTTTGGTACGGCGGGTAGAGCGCAATGGCTGAGTATGTTATCGTTGGACGCCTCGGGAGGCTGGACGGGGGTTATCAGCCACCCTATCAGAGGCAAGGAGGCGTTCACGAATGCTGAACTACCGTCGTTTACGTTATTTCATTGCGCCGATCATGATGCTTTTGGCCGTCGCGCTCCTGGCGGGCTGCTCAGCCGACCAGCTGCCAGCGCAAGTGGATCAAGGCCTCGCTGCCGTGCCGTCGTCACCGACCGATGGGTCAGCGACCACGCTGCCAGAGCCGCCGATGGCGACGACAACTGACACGCCCACCGACACGGCGTCTGCCTCGCCGACCGACTCGCCCACCGGCACACCTGGCGACTCGACGGGCGACTCGACGGGCGATTCGACGGGCGATTCGACGGAAGCGTCCTCAGACTGGTCAGCGGTTTCGCCGTCGCACACGCCTTCTGACTCGTCGTCGCATAAATCGCATAAGTCGCATGATTCGTCGTCAACGCCTACTGCGATACCCACGACCATATCCAAGGCGACAGCCACTGCGACATCCACTGCGACAGCCAAGGCCACGTCTACTGCGACGCCTGCGCCGACCGCATCGTCAACAATGACCGCGTCCTCAACGTCTTCGACCTATAATTTCCCGCTGCTGCCGCCGGGCGCAACCCTACCGAGCGAGGCGTTTTGCGCCGCGCATGTCCAGAAGACGGCGGAGGTGCGCCCCGCGAACCAGGCGGCTAACCAGCGAGTTCCCACCAGCGCGCAGCTCGCAGGGCTAAGCGCGTGGGATGCTTCCGGTGGCTTCGACCCGCACGCGGATCAGTTGCGCCAGCAAATCACCGGTCACTTCACTGGCACGACGGATGAGATTCTGCAGTGGGTCGCCTGCAAGTGGGGCGTGCCGGTGGATGTCGTGCGAGCGGAGGCCGTCATCGAGTCGAACTGGCAGCAGGCGCAGTTGGGCGACCAGTCGAGCACGCAGAGCGAGTGCCCGCCGGGAACCTGGGATGGCAATTCCTGCTATCAGAGCTACGGCATCCTGCAGATCATGTATCAGTACAACAGCAGCGCATGGCCGATGAGCCGCGACGACACGGCATTCAGCGCCGAGTATACCTATGGCTTGATTCGCGCATGCTACGAGGGCTGGGTGACCTATCTCAACGGCATCACCCCGCAGTCTGGCTACCCCTCGTACAAGGCGGGCGACCTCTGGGGCTGCATCGGACGCTGGTATAGCGGTAGCTGGTACGATTCGGGCGCCCTCGACTACATCAGCAAAGTCAAGGCGGTGGAGAACAGCAAGCCCTGGAACTCGTCGGGCTTCTAGCTGACACAGCGCTGATGAGACGACCTCCGGTTTGGTCGTTGGCGTAGCGCCAGCCCTCACCCCCAGCCCCTCTCCTGCGAGGAGAGGGGAGCAAGCGGATTCCCCCTCTCCCTGTGGGAGAGGGGGCAGGGGGTGAGGTCGCGCCTGGCGCCAGCGCCAGCACCCTGAGCGGATGTAGGTGGATGTAGTATGAGCTTGTTCAGCTGCTGCTCTTGACTGGTCTCCCTCTCCCGCCGCACAATACTTACCGAATGGTAACGTATCTGTGGAGTGAGAGCGAGTGAGCCGATGACGGCGCGCAATCCAGCGCGAGACGGGCGCGCCACGGACACCCGCGAGCGCATCTTGCAGGTGGCCGAGCAGCTCTACTACGCTGGCGGCTACGAACACATTAATTTGCAGGTCATCGCCGACCAGATTGGCGTCAGCAAGACGGCGCTCTTTCACCACTTCAAGAACAAACAGGAACTCTTCTACGCCACGCTGCTGCATATGCTCGCGCGCTACCACGCGATCTTCGCCGAGGCGCTGGAGAGCGATGGGCAGCCTGTGCGCGAACGGCTGCGCTCCATCATGCAGGGCCTCACACGGCTGGGGCCATTCGATATGATGCGCTTCTCGCGCGAGGAGTATGGCTTGCTCAGCCCAGAGCAGCAGGCGGAGGTTGAGCGCGCATGGCGGGCGAGCCTCTTCGATGTCGTCCATCGTCTGCTCGCGGATGGTGTGCGGCTTGGGGAGTTGCGCCAACTAGACGTGCGCCTCGCAACCTACGTCTTCATGCACCTGTGCATGCTGCTGCCACGCGCCGATGCATCCCTCCCGCAGCGGAATCTAACATCGTCTGAACAGGAGACGACGGCAGGCTCCGCTGACCTTGTGTCTGACCGCTCGGCTGATCGCGTGATTGACGCGCTGCTCGATCTCTACCTCAGTGGTGTGGGGCGCGCCCCCGCTGACTAGCCTCCGACAGGAGGATACGAGGTAGAGCTTTTTTGTGGGTTTCAATGTTACTGACCGATAAGTAACTGCGCGATGTTCGCGCAGACGCTCTGGAAAGAGAAGTTCTTCATGGGTACACGCGCGCTGCATGCGCTCACCGACGCCGCCACCTCACGGTGGGGCAAGTTCGTGACCATCGCGCTGTGGCTGGTGGCCGTGGCGCTGTTCACAGTGTTCGCGCCCCAGCTGGCTGATGTCTACAACAACAACACGCAGCAGATTCCCAGCAGTGACGCATCGCAGGTCGCCCAGCGGCTGCTGCTGAAGGAATTTCCCGCCAGTCGCGGCGCCCCGGCCATCGTCGTCTTCACCGACGCGCATGGCCTGAGCGATGCGGATCGCGCGCGCGCCCGCTCCGTCAGCGACTGGCTGACATCCCCTGCGAAGCCGAGCGGAGTTGGCCAGGTGGTCTCGATCTTCACGGTTCCCCAGGCCGCGCCGCAGCTCGTCTCACAGGACGGCACGACGATGACGATGATCGTCCAGTTGACGACCGCGCCCACCAACGGCGACGCGATCTCAGCCGTCGTCACGGCGATGCGCGCGCAGGTGGCGACGGCGACCAGCGGCTCAGGGTTGCAGGGCTACGTCACTGGCCCGGCGGGCATCGTCGCCGACACCATCACCGTCTTCAAGGGAACCGATGTGACGCTGCTGCTGGCGACAGTGGGGCTGGTGCTGGTGTTGTTGCTGGTGGTCTATCGCTCGCCGCTTTTGCCACTGCTGCCGATTGTCGCGGTGGGGCTGGTGACGCTGGTCGCCGATGCGCTGCTGGCGTTGGCTGCGCGCGGTGGCCTCTTCTCCGTCAGCCAGCAGGCCAGTTCGATTGCGACGGTGTTGCTCTTTGGCGCTGGCACAGACTACACGATCTTCATCGTCTCGCGCTATCGTGAGGAACTGCGCCGCGCCGAGGACAAGCATCTCGCCATGCGTACCACCATGCGCGCGGTAGGCGAGGCGATCACCTCCAGCGCCGCAACGGTCATCCTGGCGCTGCTGACCCTGCTGCTGGCGACGATTGGCCTCTACTCCTCGCTCGGCCCGACGCTCGCCGTCTCGGTCGCGGTGATGCTGGTCGCAGGGCTGACACTGGTTCCAGCGCTGCTGACCTGGCTGGGGCGCGCGGCGTACTGGCCCTTTGTCCCGCGCTATCAGCCTGACTATCAGGCTGGCGACCAGCCTGGCGCGGCGGCCTCCGCTGAGGCGCACGCACCGGGTTTCTGGGGGCGACTGGGCGTGTGGACGGCGCGCCATCGCGTCGTGGCGCTGGTGGGCAGTGTGGCGCTGCTCGGCGTTCTGGCGCTGGGCAATCTGGGGATCGCGCGCAGCTACAACTTTCTGACCTCCTTCCGCGCGACCACCGACGCCACCGCTGGCTATGCCGTCTTGCAGCAGCGTTTCCCAGCGGGAACACTCGCGCCGACGACCGTGCTGATTCAACTGCATGGCGTCGACGCGAACGCCTACCACCACTTCGCGCAGGTGGATGCCATCAGCGCGGCGCTGGCGCGCCAGCCGCATGTCGCCGAGGTGCAGGGGCCGACACGCCCGCTTGGCCAGGCGCCAACCACCAGCCCGCAGGCGCTCCAGGCGCAGATCGCCGCGCTCCCTGATGCCATCAAGCAGGCGATTCGCGCGGGACAGTCGCCGCAGCCTGGCGGCGGACCCGGCGGCGCGCCTGATCCGCAACTGCTCGCGGCGATTGGCGCCTATGCCGCCAGCGTGCAGTATGTCTCGGCGGATAGCTCGACCGTGCAGCTCTCCGTCATCTTCGACGACGACCCCTATGCGCTGCCCGCGATCAACCGCATCAACGGCTTGCGTGATACGACAACGCAGGCGCTGGCGGCGAATGGGCTGGGCGCTGGCGTAGCGACGAGCGCGACGGCTGCGCTTGCCGGACAGACAGCGCAATTGGCCGATACACAGGCCGACGATCTGCGCGACACCCGCCTGATCGTCCCCACGACGCTGGCGCTGGTGGGTATCGTACTGTTCCTGCTGCTCCGCAGCCTGATCGCGTCACTCTATCTGCTGGCCGCCGTCACGCTCAACTTCTTCGCCGCCATCGGGGTGTGCAGCTTCATCTTCCAGCGCGTGCTGGGGCAGGACGGCGTCTACTATGCCATCCCGCTCTACACCTTCATCTTCCTGGTGGCGCTGGGAGCCGACTACACCATCTTCCTGATGAGCCGCGTGCGCGAGGAGGCCAGGCGGCGCGGGCTGGAGGCGGGTATGCCGGTCGCGGTAGCGCATACCGGCGGTGTCATCACCTCGGCAGGGCTGATCCTCGCGGGAACGTTCGCCGTGCTGACGACCACGCCGCTGACCCTGCTCTATCAATTCGGCGTCTGCGTGGCGGTCGGAGTGCTGCTCGATACCTTCATCGTGCGCGGACTGCTGATTCCCAGCCTGGCGCTGTTGCTGGGGCGCTGGAACTGGTGGCCGGGCAAGCTGGGATCGCCCACCACGCCGGGCGAGGAGCGCCAGCGCACGGCGCTCCCCTAGCGTGCGGGTCCTGTGCCAACACAACCTCGGCGGATCGTCTCTCACGAGTTTGGCCCCGGCGCGACTCCCCTCAGAACAGGGGAGCCAACACCGAGGCCAGTCTGTGAGACTCGTTGATGCTCGTTGATGCTCGTTCGTCAGATGCGCGCTGCGCCCAGCGCTAGGGGAGGTGGAGCGCCACGTGCGTCTCGCTTGTGGTGGGGTTAGGGATCGCATGGCGCGCGGCCATCAGCGTTTCACGGTTGAGCAGGTCAGCCGCGCTGCGCATGGCAGCCGGGTGGACAGCCGGGTGGACAGCCGAGCGCGCGGTGGCGCGTGGCGCAGGCGTCGTAACGGCTGCTGCAGCGGCGCTCCCGGTGCGATAGACCACCTGCGGGCGGCCCGTCTGCGCCGCCAGATCGCGCAGTTGCGCCCGGAGCCAGGTCGTCGCGCTCTCTTGCAGCAGGATGTTGAGCAGGCCTGTGGCGCGGGCGCGGCGCTCGCGCTGCGTCATGCTGAGCGCCTGATAGAGCGCCTCGCTCATCGCTGCAACATCGGTTGGCGGCACACCCAGCGTATACTGTCCCAACTGCTCATAGGCGCCCGCTGTGCGCGAGAGGACGACCACCCCGGCGCGATCGTTGACGAGCGCGCC
Source organism: Ktedonobacterales bacterium (assembly GCA_025936795.1). Taxonomy (GTDB): domain Bacteria; phylum Chloroflexota; class Ktedonobacteria; order Ktedonobacterales; family JADMIN01; genus JAKAIY01. Next base: position 9,094 of record JAICSR010000005.1, read on the forward strand.
CTCTTTCACGACCAGATTCATGCCATCCATCAGCGGATTGACCAGCAGCGTATCGAACTCGCGCATGCAGGCCAGCGCCCGCGCGCGGTCATTGCCAAAGACGGCGATGATCGGCTGCCAGGTCGCCGTGCCATAGCGCTTGTTGATGCGCGCGATGGTCTGCTGAGTCTGGCGCAGCACCGCGCGATATTCGGCCAGCCCTTCGCGCGAGGGCACCAGCAGCGCCACGAAGGTGACGCGCTCGCGCAGATTCGGGTGTTGCTGGAGCATGCGCTCATACGCGCGGAAGCCCGCGACAATGTTCTTGGTTGGCTCTACGCGGTCCACACGCAAGATCAGCTTGTGCCCAGGAGTTGGCCGCGCCCGCGCCAGCAGCTCCGCTGTCTCGTCGGAGGGTTTCGCGTTCGCTTGGGCATAGACCTCATCGGGCGAGACCGCGATGGGGTAGACCCGCGCGCTGACTCTCCGGCCATCCACCAGCAGCGCGCCGACCTCGCCGGGCGCCGCGTCGGCGAGGGTCACATCGGGCAAGAACCGCTGGGCGCCATCGAGGAAGTTGCGCGCGTCGCGCTCCGTCTGGAAGCCCACGATGTCATTGCCCGCCAGGCCTGCGAAGATGCCGCGCGTCATCACGTCGGGCGCAAGCTCCCAATAGCGCGCCTCTGGCCAGGGAATGTGGACGAAGTGCGTTAGCCGCGCCCAGGGGAAACGTTCGCGCACCAGCCCCGGCGCCAGATAGAGGTGATAATCCTGGAACATCACGGGAGTGTCGTAGTCGGCGGTTTCCAGCTCGTCTATGACGGCGCGCGCCACCGCCTCGTTGACTACACGATAGCCCGCTTCCCAGTCCTTCGTCACCTGCGCAGGCAGCGGATGGGTCGTGGGCTGCAAGAGATAGTGTTGGATGAACCAGAGCGCCTTGTTGCTGACGCCATCATAGTAGCGCCGATAGGTTTCCTCGGACGTCTCGACCAGCCGCAGCGAGATGTTTGGGAACTCGCGCACGACATGGCCCTCGCCGCCCTCGTGCGCCCGCGCGATGGCCCGGTCAGCGTCGCTCATTGCCAGAGCGATCCAGGTGACAGGGCGGTTCTGCGTGGCGCTGAGCAGGCCGCTCACGACGCCACCAGCGCCTGGCTGGCTCTGGAACTTGCCCGTAGTGGGGTTCACGCTGAAGCTGACGGGGCCGCGGTTGCTGGCGATGATGAGGCGCTGACGCTCGGCGCCCTGGCGTCCATTCAATCCATTCAATCCATTGAGTCCTTCGGGGCGATTCGCCGCCGCGCTGCGCTTGCCAAGCGTGGGGGTTGTGGTAGCTGACAATCGCTCGGTGCTTCCATGACTGGACTTCCAGGTCATGCGTCCCTCCTCCTGCCGTGGTTGTTCATTGCACTATGTAGCTTGTCACAATGGACTAAGAGGTATGTGATACAAACCTAAGATGAACATAAGAGCATAGCAAGCCATGCGCGCTGCGAGGAAGAGCGGAGTGGCGCATTTGTCGCCAATGCCCATCGTTTCGGCAGCGCGTGGCGTACAATACAGGAAAGCACAGCGCGCGAGGGCGCGCGAAAGGACGACATTTCCAAGATGAAAGCGCATATATTAGTTGTAGATGACGAGCGACGCATCACCGAGACCTGGCGCCGTGCGCTGGCGTATGAGGGCTATAGCGTGGATGTGGCGCGCACCGGACCGGAGGCGTTGCAGAAGGCGCTGGAGCGCCCGCCCGACCTCTACATCCTCGATCTGATGCTGCCCGGCATGACCGGCTTCGAGATCTGTGAGCGGCTGCGCCACTCTGGCGACCAGACGCCGATTCTGATGGTGACGGCCAGGGACGCCGTGACGGACCGCGTGAAGGGGTTGGACCTGGGCGCCGACGACTATCTGGTGAAGCCGGCGCAGTTGGCCGAACTGCTGGCGCGCGTGCGCGCATTGCTGCGGCGGCGCAATCCGGAGCAGAACGAGGTGCTGCGCTTCACCGATCTGGAACTCGACACGGGCACCCGCATGGCGCATCGCGGGCAGCGCGAGATCGAGCTTTCGACGACGGAATATGAATTGCTCCAGCTCTTCCTGCGCCGCCCGCGTCAGGTGCTCACCCGCGACATCATCATGGAGCGCGTCTGGGGCTACGACTTCGGCGGCGAGTCCAACGTGCTGGAGGTCTACGTAGGCTATCTGCGCTCCAAGCTGGAGTCCGGTGGCGAGCCGCGCCTGCTGCATACCGTGCGCGGCGCGGGCTACGTGCTGCGCGAGAAGAGTGAGAGTGATCAGAAGGGTTAGCGCAGGGTTAGCGCGCTATGCGCGCCACGCGAGCGCGACCTGGCGCGAAGGACGAAGCGGGACGAAGCGGGACGAAGCGGAGGACGAGATGACCATCGAGCTACCACCTGAGGGGACGCCCACCGGGCGACGGACGCGGCCCCCCAGCGACAGCGCAGCGCCCATGCGGCGGCTGCGCATCTGGCTCGCCGAGCGCCTCTCCATCCGCCAGCGCCTCACGCTCTGGTACGCGATGCTGCTGACCGCGCTGCTGACGCTGCTCTCCGCCGTGACGTTCACGGTGGCGCAGAACCAGATTCAGAACAACCTGAACTCCGATATTCGCTTGCGCGCCATCGCCATCTCTGGCGCGCTGCAACACGAGCAATACTCGTCGGTAGGTGGATCGAGCGTGCTCCCACCAGCCACGGCGACCAGCACCGTCGTCGTCACGCCGAGTACGACCGCAAATGCGACGCCGAATGCGACGCCGAATGCGACGCCGAGCGTGACCGCCGGCGCTACGCCATCGGGCAGCGCCAGCGCAGCGACCACCACGCCGCCCGCCGAACCCTCGCCCGCGACCACGCCTGACCCCGCAACCAATGCGGCGATCCAGAAGCAACTGACCCTCACCGTGCCAGATGTGCTCGGTCGGCTCGACCTCGGCTTCGAGGTACTCGATTCCGGTGGGCGGCTCAAATATCTGGCGCCCTCCTTGAATGGCCACTCGCTGCCCGTCAACTACGCCGTGGTCAACGGCGCCTTGCGCGGGGTGGCCGGGTCATACTCGGCGCGTGTGGATGGCGCGCTGCTGGCGATCTATGCGCAGCCAATCATCATCACGGCGCGCAGCGCTGGACGTTCGCCAAACTCTGGGGCGCTGCCGACGGCGACTCCCACGACGCCGCGTAGCGCCACGAACGCGACAACCACGACGGCGGGTGAGCAGGTGGCGGGAGTCGTACTGGTGGCGAAGTCGCAGGAGGATGTCAACGGCGCGCTCAGCACGCTGGGCCGCATCCTGCTGATTGGCGATCTGGTGGCGATCTTCTGTGCGCTGCTGGGTGGCTGGCTAATCGCCGAGAGTAGCCTGCGCCCCATCACGACCATCACGCGCGCCGCCAGCGCCATCGCGCGCGACGCCAGCGCGGCTGGCCTGGGAACACGTGTCCGCTATCGTGGCGCGCGCGACGAGGTAGGTGAACTGGTCACGACCTTCAATGAGATGCTCGCCTCGCTCGAACAGGTGTCCAACGCCCAGCGCCGCTTCGTCAGCGACGCCTCGCACGAGTTGCGCGCTCCACTCACGACGATTCGCGGCAACCTGGAACTGTTGCGCCAGGCGCCCGACCTCTCAAGCGAGGAGCGCGCCGAGATCGTTGACGACGCCTATGTGGAGGCGGAGCGCATGTCGTCGCTGGTGAACGATCTGCTGCTGTTGGCGCGGGTAGACGCCGCCGCATCCAGCCACGGCGCGCGCGCCACACTGATTGACGAGCAGCTCTCTGGTCGTCGCGAGGTCGTCGAGATGGACCAGTATGCGATGGACCTCTATCGCTCCGGCCAATCGCACCTGCGCGCCCTGCACAAGCAGATCAGGCTCGCCGTGACCGAAATCGCCCCGGTCAGCGTCAAGGCTGACCCTGGCCAGATTCGCCAGCTTGGTATGATTCTGCTCGATAACGCCATCAAATATACGCCGCGCGATGGCTCCATCCGCATCGCCGTGTCGCAGCTTGGCCCCCTCGCCACGCTGACCATCAGCGATTCGGGCATTGGCATCAGCGCAGACGACCTGCCGCACATCTTCGAGCGCTTCTATCGCGCCGACCGCGCCCGCGAGCGCGACGAGCATGGCAGCGGCCTGGGGCTGGCCATCGCCCGCTGGATTGTCGACGCGCATCATGGCGAGATCAAGGTAGAGAGCGCGCCGGGCAAGGGCAGCGTCTTCACGGTGACACTGCCCGCCGTCAAGCGCATGGGCGACCAGACCGTGCCGAAGATTGCGACGGGCCGCCGCAAGCGTGTGCGCCCCAACCCGCTCGGCCTCGACGCGATCAAACCATTGGCGCGGCTTGCGCAGTCCGTCTCGCGCCCGGTGCGTCCAGTGCGCACAGACACCCGGCGCGCCAGCGGCAAGACTCGCGCCGTCAAGAAGGCGCAGGCCGACTCAAAGGCGGAGACTGACTCCAGCGGCGCGGTCACGCCAGGCGCGCCAGATACATCGAGTGGGCGCGCGTCCCGTCGACGCTCCGGAGGGCCACGCCGCGAGTAGGCGCCACGAGCAGGCGCACAAGCGCGATTCGCCGCTACTCACTGTTCAGGTCGTTGAGGACGCTGAGCCAGGCGAAGACGCTCTCGCGGCGCGCAACGCCAGAAATGATGCAATTGATGGCTACCAAATGTGGGCATGCTTGCAGCATTTTACGCTTTAATCGAATGCGTGCCTTGAAAAACCGCCCGAATGTATGTAAACTTCAAGCATGAGGCAGGCAGCGATTCGAGGCGCAGCTACAGGATTTTGGACGCTTGCTTCACAAGGAGATACGTTCGTGAGACTGGTTTTGGCACGGATGTTGGCTGTAGCGGTGGTTCTCGCCGCGTTGTGTATGATGGGAATCGGCGCCAGCAGCGCCTTGGCAGCGCCACTCAAGGCTGGCAAGCAAATTATTCCCAGCGTTCCACTATGCTCCTCGACTTATCTCGTCAAGTTAGATGACAAGACCATCAACGCAGGAAGCGGTCAGTTGGAGGTGCGACTCTACCGCACCCAGGATTCCTATACTGACCAAATCTGTGATTACTTTGGCGAAGCAATCGAGACTGCTGGGCCTAGCGGAACACTGGAGGCCACGATCTATGATCACAGTTGTGGTGGGCCAAGCACAAATACTGTGTCCAGCAGCGGCACGGCTTCAGTAGATAGCCCTCAAGTCGCCAACGGCATTGGCAATTACCAGGCTGAGGCAAAGATCGGCAACTATTCGGTTATCACGGCCTGTACAGCATAGCAAGCGGTTACGTAGAACACATGGTTGATCTGTAGCTGCGCAGATTTGCTTACGAGAATCTGCCCGCTTCCAATTGGGGCAGCATGGTGGATTCTCGTTGCCTTCTATCCCTGTAGGTGATCTAACAGCATAGCCCAATGGCGATGCGTAGATCTTGAGATCGCATGTGGAGCGCAAACATGGACAAGCGCCAACTTCCGGGTGATCTCACGCCCGATGGTTCGGGCAACCCCTCTAGCACATCTACAGATGCTAGCTTGGCAGACGCCGAAGGAGAGGAGCGACGCAAAGCGTTGAGCGGCCTCGCTCACCAACACATGAGTACTGTTGCTTCTGGAGACGTTGAGACATCTATGGCGTCATCACATCCTCTCGGTATGCCACGTCTCACGAATGGTGTTATCCAGCGAGGTAGACATGTGGCCCGCATAGGTCGCGCGCGCTGGTGGGGTATCGCCACTGTAGCGCTGACGCTTGGAGTTGTCATCGGTGCTATCCTCTACGCACAGAGAAACGACGCTTCGACCGGACACACCAACGCGGCATTTCACCCAATCATTCCACGCCTAGATGGCCTTGATTGCCCGAAAGACGTGGCATGGTCACCTAACAACGCCTACATTGGCATTGTTGGCTACCAGAACGCATGTGCAGACGATAGCCCTTCTTCATACACATATGTTCCCGGACTCGTCACAATTTACGATACCCATAGCGGCAAGCTCATCGAGCAAATACAGCCCGACAACGCGATTGAGCATGCGCAGTCCATTGCCCCACCGCTGTATGCAACGCCAGCCGCCGGTGTGCAGAACCCATCTGCGGCGGTAATAGACTACATGCAGTTTCTTTGGTCGCCAGATAGTCGCCAGATCGCTCTCGTGTTTTCTGTACGCGAGTGGACCTCTGCAACATCCGTAACCCTCATCAAGGGGCTATTTGTCAGCGACAGCACTGGGGCGCATGCGCGCGTGCTAACGCACATCGTCACACCGAAAGACCCTCCAATACTCGAATGGGATATTGTCGCTGGGGAGGTTATCCCACTTACGAGTGGCACATCATCTGCCTCTATTTCTCCCTCGCCTTCCCTTGCTGCCTATGCGACCACAGCGCCCGCACTCCGCTTCCAGTGGCAGGCCAACGGTCATCTCGTACCGCTGGAGCCACTTACCGCTACCGCATCGAACGGTGCAAGTGGCGCAACCGCCCCTGCAACCAGTAGCCCTATCGGTACCCCTGACGGTGGGAAGGATTTCTCGATCTGGCAACCGGGAACCGCGAACCTGCGAATTCAGGCCACAGAGAAGGAAGACATTCCAGGCGTTTATACATGGGAAACGCAGTTCGCTGCATGGTCACCAGACGGGCGTTATGTGGCGACACCGATCATGGTACTTGCGCAAGTCAGTCCGATAAACATGCCAAAGCCAGCGGTAGCAACGTTGACCGATTTGCTCCTGGCCTCAGCGCCAGCCGTGCCTGTGCGCGATGCAGGATTGCAAGCTGTCTATGCGCAGATGCCGCGCGATGCGTTCGATCCCAATGCGCAATCAGTTTCTATCGCCTGGCGCCCTGATGGAATAGTACTCGCTGCACAACCAACTAATGCGGCAGGTAATGCTACCACCGATAACCAGGCTGTCACGCTCTATAACTGTCAGTCGGGCAAGAGAGTAGCATTGCTCACGCCTCAGATGCAGAGTCAGTTTTCTATGACTGAATCCAACGACTTCCTACGCTGGTCGCCTGATGGCAAGCGATTGCTCTTGTTGGACGATGCGCTTGGCAGCGTTACTATCTGGGCGCCAGGCCTGGCGCCGTCAGCCTGATGGCGTGTACGCTCAATGGCGGGCGTAGCGTGCCACTACTCGCTGTCCAGGTCGTTGAGGACGCTGAGCCAGGCGAAGACGCTCTCGCGGCGTGCGCCCAGCAGACTCCACATGCTCACAAGCACGAGGCCATAGCCGCCGACGATCAGGAACGCGGTCGCTATGAATGCGTCGTCGTGACGCGCCGCGCCCAGCAGCGACGCCATGCCCCACCAGACCTCTGTACCATAGATCAACAAGCTGGCGACGACCAGCGAGAGTCTGCGCGCCACGTCGAGCGGTTCCAGTCGCGTGCGCTGCGTCCCGCGCCCGGCAAAGAGGCGCCACGCCAGCCGGATGGTGGCGAGGGCTGAGGAGACGCCGACGATCACCAGCGCGTAGCCCAGCCCTGGCTCAGGGACCAGCGCCACCAGCCCAATGAAGAAGACGTTGCTCAGCGCCGTGAAGGCGTTGCCCGCAACCGCCTCGCGCTCAGGTGTCGCCGTCTTACCAACCGTACGTTCCGGCGCGATGGAGATGGCAATGAAGAGCAGACCAATCAGCGCGCCAGACGCGCCGACGCTGGCGGCGAAGAAGGGAATGTAGGCGGCAGGAAGCATGCGTCCTCGTTCCTTGTCGTCACACTGATTGCTATACACCAGGCAGCCGCAGGAGTCAGCGCCTATGCTTCCCAGCATACACGCTGGGCGCGCCAGCGTGATAGGATGCAAAGAAATAGCCCTTGGGAGCGGGAGGCCTGAATCTGATGAGCACGAGTGAACATGCCTATGTCGAGGTGCGCGAGGGCGTGCGCTATGTGCGCGGCTCGCGTGTGGCGCTCGCGTCGCTGGTCTGGCTCTGGCGCGATGGACAGAGCGCCGAGGCGATCCGCGAGGCCTATCCCACGCTGCGACTAGCCGAGGTCTATGGCGCCCTCGCCTATTACCTCGATCATCAGGGCGAAGTGGATCGGGAGCTAGCTGAGGGGCTTGCGGAATTCGACGCGCAACGCGCCGCCGCCGAGGCCGCTGATCCAGCGCGCTATGCGGCGCTGCGTCAGCGCTTCGCAGCGGCCCGCGCCCAAGAGACCGCGTCGTAGGCGGTCATGAGGGAGCATGTACGCTTTCAGGCTGACGCCAACTTCAATGCCCAGATCATCAAGGGTGTATGGCGTCGCCAACCACTCGTTGACTTCCAGACAGCGGACGCGGCGGCGCTTTCCGGCATCCCCGACCCAGAGGTGTTGGCGCGCACTGCGCAATCTGAGCGCGTGCTGGTAAGTCACGATTACCACACAATGCCAGACCACTTCGCCGAGTTCCTGACCAGCGGGCAGCACAGTCCCGGTGTGTTGCTGCTCCATCAAACACTGCCAGTCGCGCAGGCAATCGAGGCATTGCTCCTGGCATGGGATGCCAGTGACCCAGCGGAATGGCGCGACCTGCTTACCTATCTCCCCTTATGAGCGCGCCCGACGCGCCGACACTGGCAGCGAAGAAGGGAATATAGGCGGCGGGAAGCATGCGGCGCCATTCCTTGTCGTCACTAACATTTACGCGGCAGGCGCAGGAGCGCGCCCATCTCCGCCAGCATACACGATGAGAGATGCTGGGCGCACCACTGAGCAAGATACGTAGGGGTCCCTTGACCCTCGCTGTAATGTCAGCAATTCATCCAAGGAAAAAATCGGAAATCTCTCACAATACTATGTGAGGTAGCAGCAGCAGGCGAAGTCAAGCTTGACAATATGGATGAGTGGGAGTACCATTGCTGCTACCAAGCGGCGCGGAAAGGAAACTTTCGTGTGGCCGTTTAGGAATAGCGGGCCGCTTCCGCGCCAATTCAGGTCAGGGATTCAGCGAATTCAGCGCTTCAAACTTTGCTGCGCGAGGACGTTGTTGTATTGTGAGACGCCCATGTTCGAATATCATGCGATAGGAGAAAGCAGCGATGCCACACGCTCCGATGGCTCCACATCCATTGTCAAGAACTGCAGCCGCCATCGTTCGAGGTTGCGCTCGTCTCTTTCTCTTCCTCCTGCTGGTTGCCACGTTGTTCGCCTCTACGTCTGGCTGGTCTACCTCGTTAACTACCATCCATGCTGCTTCTGCGGGGACCACCGCTCACGCGACTGCTAGTAATGCGAAGCATGCGCCTGATCTGCGAGACGAGAGCGCATGGTTCCAGCTAAAGCACGTTGGCGCACATCTGCCATCTGTAAATGCCCGGTCAATCGCATTAGCCAAGGCGAATGCGCTCCCGCATGCGCACTTCGGCCAGCCCAGCCAAGTCGCCAAGAGCGGCAAGAACGCTCAGACCGGAGGTGTTGCCGCCGCTGGCGCCCAACCCGCACCCAACGACGGAGCATGGACGCCACTCGGTCCCGCTCCTGAAGCCTACTCCACCTGCTGCTGGCAGCAGAATAACAGTGGGCGCATTACAAGTGTTGCGGTGAATCCGCAGAACAGCAACGACATCTGGATCGGGTCTGCTGATGGGGGGGTGTGGAATTCGCTGTCAGGTGGCGCGAACTGGGCTCCGATGACAGATAGTCAGCCGACGCTCTCTATTGGTGCAATTGCTATTGATCCGAACAATCCGCAAATCATATACGTCGGAACTGGCGAGGCCAATTTCAACGACGATGGGTTTCCGGGCGCGGGTATACTTAAGAGTATTGACCACGGGCAAACTTGGACCCAATACGGCGCCAGCCAGTTCACCGGTCTCACAATTGGTAAACTCATCGTAGACCCAACCAATAGCAACACACTCCTTGCAGCTGTTTCGTTGAATGCCTTTTCTAGCTCGACGGACGGAAACCTTGGCCTTCCTGCAGACGTGTCTGTTGCACAAACCGGGATTTGGCGGTCGATAGATGGTGGCCAGACATGGACACAGGCACTTGGAAAACCCATGTCTAGCAACCTAGCGTCTGCGACTGACATCGTCTTTGATCCAACCAATCATTATGTTGTGTATGCTGGATTCGGACAAACTGGATCAATTGGTTCCAATCCCTCCTGTCCCTGCCTCTGGAAGAGCACTAACAATGGCGCGCTCGGTTCCTGGACGGCGGTATCTTCGCCGGTTCTTCCAGACGGTTCAGTGAGCCTTCAGCGGGTTGCATTGAACATTTCCCAAGATGGTCAGTACTTCTATGCTGTGCTGGTCAGCGCAAACTCTAGCGATAGTACGAAAAGCGACCTCTATAGTAGTGCTATTTATGTTTCGGATCATACCGCCACAAACTGGCGTGCTGTCCCATTGAGTCCGAATATTGCGAATGATGAAGGGGAGGACCAGTGGTTCTACGACGCTATCATTGCGACGGATCCCACCAATAGCCAGATAGCCTATCTAGGTGGTGTTGGCCTCTATCAGACGACTGATGGAGGCTCGAGTTGGTCGTTAGCACCTGGCTTTCAAGGGGGTCTCACGCACGCCGATCAGCATGCGCTAAGTTTCCTGAACGCCACGTCATCGCAGTTCATCCTGGGCAATGATGGCGGTGTCTGGGCGGGTAGCTCGGGTGCGAACGCCTACACTGATCTCAATGGAGCAAATGGCTCTGGTCTGGATATCACGCAGCTGTATGGCGCTAGCGTCGGGCTGGCAGGGGCCGATGCCCAAATCTACGCTGGCTCCCAGGACAATGACATCTTGCAATATCCAGCAGGAAGCAACGGAGAAGCTCAATGGAATGAGCTGCAAACAGGTAGCACAAACGGAGATGGGGGGCAGGTCGCTGTAGACTTTACCAACAACGCTATCGTCTATGCTGAGCAATCCCGGGGCGAACTATATCGCTCATCAGATGGTGGGAACGCCTGGAAGCAGATTGGCGGGGGCGATGTCAATGGACTGAATTCATGCGGTCAAGCCAGTAGCTCTTCTTGTGACCCAACAAATTGGATCATGCCGTTCGCGCTGGCGCCATCCAACCACGATGAGATCTTCGCGGGAACAGACAAGCTCTATCGCTCGACCAATGACGGACAGAGTTGGTCAACTTTGGGAAATCTCGATTCCACGTCTTTCGACAACACTCGCTCACTTTCCGCTCTTGCCGTTGGTTCTCAGAGTGACAGCGCCATCTATGTTGGAGACAATACCGGCGAGGTTTTCGCCTCCAGTGACGGGGGCGCTACGTGGGAACAGAATCATCTCACTGGCTCAGCCGGTGGGATGGTGACGGGACTGGCGATTGACCCACTCAACGCCGCAGTCGTCTATGCCACCATTGCCAATTTCGCCAAATGCGCTCCTAATGTGCTAGCCTGTGGTCAGCACATCTTCCGCTCGACGGATGGTGGGGGCAGTTGGACTGACCTCGATCCTAAGGCGCAACTGCCCAACATCCCGTTTGAGTCGGTCGTCGTTGACCCGCTCAACAACAACACAATCTTTATCGGAACCGATGCCGGAATCTTTGACACATCTGATGTTGCAACGCCTGCTTCCGCTGGCGGTCCAACGTGGTATCAGGTCTTCGGGCTGCCGAAGGTAGCGGTCGAGCAGATGTTCACCGATAGCAAGGGTACGCAACTCTACGTTGCCACCCACGGTAGAGGGCTGTGGCGCGTGCCGCTCGTGAGTGGCACAGTCTACGCGGCGCAAGCAGGGGTGGTTGGGGGAGCCAGCAGCACCTGTACGGGTACGGACTATGCCTACGCGGACGCCAGTCTCGACGGCTCGCGACAATGGACCTTTAGTGATGCCATAGGTATGCTCCCAGGATGCCCCTCTCCCGATGCGCTCCTCCTAGCGAATGGTGTCCTCTATTTTGTAGATGGGGAGACCAGCACAGGCGGCTCTCTCCTCTTTGCATTGGATGACCTGTCAGGTCGTGTCATTTGGCAAATCACCTTGCCCTACGTCAGCTATGGGAACGACGCTTTGTCGTACCTGAATGGTACGCTCTTTGTCGGTGGGGACAAGCTCTATGCGCTCAATGCCACTTCAGGGGCCATCCTGTGGAGTACCCAGCTCGCCAAGGCAACGAAGCGAACACCTGCACCCACCGCCGGTGCAGTGCTGAGTTCCTCCGGCGTAGTCTACACGAACGGATCGGACGGATACCTCTATGCCTTCGATTCCAGCACTGGAGCAAAGGTCTGGACCTCGACCAGCCAGGAATCAGCGACCGCGCTGGCGAACGGAACCTTGTACGTCACGACACCGAGCGCCTACCTCCAGGCGCTGAACGCAAGCACGCGGGTACTTCAGTGGCAGGCGCAATATCAGGTCGCCGGGCAGACGTGGTCGCCGTGGGGCATGACCGTTGTAAACGGCGTCATCTACGTTGCCTCATCTGTATCCGATACATACTATGGTACTGGGTTCGACAATGCAATGCTGGCGATCAATGCAACCACCGGTACGCTGCTCTGGTCCGCCTCTGAAGGCTGGGGACAAGAATATCTTGGTATCCCAGCGGTCGCCAATGGGTTGGTGTATGATGGCGGCAACGATCTGTATGCCTGGCAGGCCACGACCGGTGCGATTGCCTGGACCAATAGCGGACTGGGAACAGATGGACAAGAGGTGACAGGTTCGCCAGTCGTAGGCAATGATGTGCTTTATATCCGCACCTATGGCTATGGGTTATATGCGCTCAATCCCCTGACCGGGATGATCCTCTGGACCGAGCCGACCTATGGAGTCAGCACGTTTGGCGTGGATCTGCTCATCGGCGGCACATCCTAACGGTTCGGCAAGGAAGGAGAATAGCGCCATGCGCCATCACCATGCACTGCGACTCTGCAGCATCAGCCTCTTGGTGTGTGGCTGGGCGCTGGCGCTCGCTGCCTGTGCGCCGCCACAGCCGCCTCAGCCGCCCTATTTCAGCGCGACCGATGTCTCTCTGGACTCGCCCACCGATGGCTGGGCAGTGGGGAACTGGATTACCCGCCACACCCCACCCGCTGGTGTGACGCCAGACGCCTCATTGACCTCACCTCAATTTTCCACGATCATTTCGGCGATGGCGCACCTCCAACATGGCCAATGGCGACTCGCTCCCATGAGCGTGACAGGCAACCTCGACCCCGACCAATCCTACAACCTCGTTCGTATGCACTCACCTAGCGATGGGTGGGCTACGACCCGTGGTTCGGTTGTACACTACGGAGATGACATCTATCACTATGATGGCGCGCGGTGGCATCTGGTCTACCCGCCAGCAGGCACAGCGCTTCGCTCCATCACTATCGCGGACCTGGAGATGTTCTCACCTGATATTGGTTGGGCAGTTGGTGAGGACGGCATCCTTCAGTACACGCACGGCTCCTGGATGAATGTAACTGACGCATTGCCGCCGCCGCCCGTGGATTGGCTCGCGAGTTGGGAGTATCCAGGTCTGCGCACAGTCACCATCGTCTCACCTACCGATGTGTGGGCAATGGGGGATGGTGGCATGATCTGGCGCTACGACGGTGTGCGCTGGCGTATCGTCGCCAACCCATACTTTCCCAACGAGTACTACACCTCGGTGAGTGTGAACGGATTCGCTGCCAGTGACGCCGAACTTGCACACTTTGCCTTGCTCGGTCACAGCCGGGAGGCGCTTTACGCGACCCAGATGCTCTCGCCTACCCAGGGCTGGAGTGTTGGGGGGGCCAACCCACTCAACGCTCTCAACAGCTGGGGTCCAGCAGTCGTGGAGCAGTATCAGGCGGATACATGGCAGGTCATCCATATAGTCAATTCTAGTCCCAACGGGCAGACGATGTGGCCAGAGTTTTCTACGCTGGCAATGACTTCAGCGCAGGATGTATGGATAGGTGGCGCTTGGGGCCATGCAGGCCCAAGGGGTAGTGGAGATGCCAATCCAGGGCTAGATACGGGACGCCCGCTCTATGCGCCGCTGCTGCTGCACTATCATGCGAGAGCGTGGACATTTGTGCAGGCGCCCGCTGTGGGCGCGATTCACCGATTAGTGATGGTTAGCCCGGACGAGGGTTGGGCGGCCTCGGATGGTGGGTTGCTCCACTATATAGGAGGCCAGTGGCGGCTGGCGTCTGTCACTTCTTCCAGCTAAAACAAACAGCGCCCCGCCTGTGCATGAGAGATGCACAGGCGGGGCGCTGTTTGTTTCTATGATGTTCGCCGTTAGCCGCGAATGCCGTCCACCAGCGAGAGGTTGACGAACAGGTCGCAGCTCTGCCGCAAGATCATCGAGGCGGCGTCGTCGAACGCAGCCACCTCGACCCGCACACCGTGATCGGTGCAGAAGTCCAGTAGCGGCAGGAAGTCGCTATCGCCGCTGACCAGCACAATCGTATCCACCGCCTTCGACTCGACAATCCGCACGATGTCCATGCAGAGATCGAGATCGAGATCGGCCTTCTTGGCGCCGTTGGCGAAGGTCTTGTAGTTCTTGGTGGTGATGCGGTAGCCCAGCCCCTTCACGGCGTTGAGGAACGCCTGCTCGCCTCCCGGCGTCGGATCAGTCGGCGCGTAGGCCTGCGCCCGGGCCAGCCGCCGATTGGCGCGCAGGAAGTCAAGCAATCGCCCGAAGTCTACCGACGTGCGCAGGCCGCGCGCCGAGTAGACCACGTTCGCCACGTCCACGAAGACGGCGACGCGCTCGGTTGTCTGCGCGTTGGGAATCGAGAGGGTGACGGCGGGCGGCTGCTGGTGGCGTAGCTCGGTCAGCAGGCGATCGGTCTGCGTGTTGATGGCCTCGCGAATGACCGAGCCAAGTTGTGCGACCGTCGCCGCTGTCGCATCAGCGCCGCGCTCGACCCGGCTGGGGCGCGGGTACGACTCGCGCACGGGCATGGCGGCGCCGTTGGGTGTCGGGCCGAAGCCGCGTGCAAATGACGGCTCTGGGCTGCTATAGGGTGACGGCTCTTCTGGCGCTGGCTGCTGTGTCGGCGCCTCCCAGGTTGGCTCAGCGGTGGCGCGGCGTGGCGTGCGCGTGGAATAGCCATAGCGGCCATTGCGACCACGCTGCGCGGTCGGCTCGCCATAGGCGGAGCGCGTCTCGCGCGGCGGCTCCTCATAGTACGGCTCGCTCGGCGCGACGGCTGGCTCCTCATCGTAGAGCGCATCCAGCGCGTCACTGGTCGGCGTCGGCTGGCCCTCGTCCTCCGCAGCCTCATCCGCCTCGGCGCCATGCGCGCCATTGTGCGCGGGGGCGCTGCGACGGCGACGGCGACGGCGGCGCGAGGAAGCGGCAGCCCCTTCGGCCCCTTCGGCCAGCTCAGCCGCGTCGGTTCCCTCCTCGATCTGCTCAGCCTCGTCCGCTGTGGCGCCCGCCTGCGCTACGGCTGGCTCATCGAAGGCCAGCGCTGGCAGATCGGCGCCTGCTTCTCGGCTTACCAGCGACTCCAGCGGTGGCAGGTCAAAGAGGTGTTCCGTCGCCGCTGGCGGATTCGCAGGAGCCGCATTCGCGGAAGTGTTCGCTGCTGCGGGCGCGGTGTAGAGGCTGGCGCCCTGGGCCCCCAGATGCTCTGGGCGTGCGGCGCCGACACCAGGAACCGTGACACGGCGCGAGCGGTCGAAGCGATAGCGCGGCGCGGGCGCCTCAGCAGGCGTCTCGGCCTGAGCGGTAGGCGCGGCGGGCGCCTCGGTCGCTGGCTGCGCGGCTTCGGCTTCGGCGACAGGCGTCGCAACGGGGGCCGGGGTCAGGGTCGGCTGCCCAGGCTGCTGGAGGCGGCGCGGCAGGCCAAAGCGAGTCTTGCGCGGCGCTGTGGCGGGCGCGGTTGATGCGGTTGACGCGGCAGGCTCCGAGGTGACGACTGGCACGACCACTGGCTCTGTCACGGCGCTCACTGGCTCCGCTACCGACTCCGCCGCCGCTGACGTGGCGGGCTGAGTGGCCGCAGCCTCTTCTGGCTGGCCCTCATCGCCCGTCTTGGGAATGATCAACTGCGCGCCTGCCTTGCCGCGTGGCGCAGCGCGCTTCGCGCCGCCACGACTGCGGCGGCTGCGACCCTCGGTGTGTGCGCCGGTTTCATCGGCGGCGGGCGCTGGTGTGGCGCCTGGGTTGGCCGCGCTCACTGGCGGCGCGACTGGCGCTGGCTCTGGCGTCGCCTGCGCTGCGGGCTGTGCGGTGGGCTGCGCCGTCGTCTCGGCGGCGGCTTTCGCGCTGGCGGCATGACCACGCCGCGAGGGACGACGACGGGCGCTCTGGCCGCTGCGTGTGGGGGGTGTCTCGCCTGTGTCGTCGGAGGGACCACCGGGGGTGGTCGGGTCAAATGTTGCCTGACTCATGACGTTCCTGATTCTCCTGTGGATGTGTTGTGACAGGGGTGGGCGCATGGACGCGCGGTGTGGGGGAGACCAGGCGCAGAATCGGCCAATCAGCGCGCTACTCGCATCTGACTCGGACGAGAGGATATGCTTGCCGTGTTCACGCGCATGGCGGGCGACGCTTGGGATCAGTATTCGCGCGTCACGCATCGCCATGTGCGGTCATCCACGCCGCAGCCAGACCTCATCGCCCGGCGCGCTGTTTGGCGCCGCTCGACGTCGCTCAACCCCACCGGCGTTGTGTCCGGCGAACCGCCTTCCCTGACGGAAGCGCCGCCCTGTCGTTGCGCGAAGTGGCACGCCGGCGCGTCACTTCGCTGGCCCAGAGGCGCCCCTCGACCTGGCCGCTGAGGGCGTTTCTGGCGAAACTTGTGAAATCTGTGAAACCTGTGATGTCGCTGGATAGGATGGCTGTGTGGCATGCCCATTCGCGCTACGCTGCTGCTCCGCTGGCGCAGGCATCGCGGTTGGCGTCCTCGCGCTCGCACTGGCGGCGCCAGGTCCCTCCGCCACGCGCTCCTGGCGCGCAAGCATGCGAGCGACATCATAGATCCGCTGAGCGGAGGTAAACACGCTCGTCACCGCCAGCAGCAGCAGCGTCCACACGAGCCATCCGGCTCCGCCAAGGATCAGACCACCCGCCAGCAATACCACCCGCTCAGGGCGAGCCATCAGCCCCGTTTTCAGGCTGAAGCCCAATCCCTCTGCGCGAGCGCGGGTATAACTCACCATCACGGAGCCTAACGCGGCTATGTAGGCCAGCGCGACTTCCCAGAGATGGACCTGAGCGGGCGCCTGGCGCAGCGCGAAGATGATCACGCCGAGCAGCGTCAGCCCCTCAGAGTAGCGGTCAATCGTCGAATCGAAGAACGCGCCAAACGTCGTCTTCTTGTTGGTCACGCGCGCCAGCGCCCCATCCACCATGTCAAAGAGACCGGCGATCAGCAGCGCAAGCCCACCTAACCGGAGGTAGCCGCTCGCCAGGATAGCCGCAGCCAGCCCGTTGAGCAACAGCCCGATGAGCGTGGCCATATTCGGTGTGAGGCCAAGCGCCGCGAGTGGACGCACGACATACTCTGCGATGCGTCGCGCTCGTTGTTGGATGCCCGGACCGAACATGATCTTCCTCGCTCCGCGTGTTGTGTATTGTACCATCAGAGCGCTCATTGGCACATACGCGCATCGCGTCGCTCGCTCACCATACAGAGCGATTGAGCGCCCGCCCAGAGCGCATATGGGCGACTGGGCTAGCCCTGATGGATGCCCGCGATGCCCGCGATGCCCGCGCAGGCGTCGCCGCCCACGCGCAGCCCCGCCTGTGGCCTCCTACTCGACCAGCGAGATCGAGGCCGCCTCCGCTGGCAGATAGAGCGACCCATGCCGCGCCGCCATCGCCGCGCGCCGCTCCTCGTAATAGGTCAACACTTGCGTCGCCACGCGCTCCCAGCTAAACGCCTCGGCGCGCTCGCGCCCCGCCACGCCCAGCCGCCTGCGCTCGCCCTCATCGCTCAGCAGGTGGCAGATCGCCCAGGCCAGCTCTTCGCTGCGGGTCGGCGGCGTCAGCAGGCCCTCGCGCTGGTGGCGAATGACCGAGCGAAACCCCGGAATATCTGAGGCGACCACCGCCCGCCCGGAGGCCAGCGCCTCCAGCAGCACGATGCCCTGCGACTCGCCACCCGTGTTGGGCGCGCAGAAGACGTGCGCCGAGGTGAAGAGCGCTGGCGTCAGCTCCGCTGGCACACGCCCCAGGAAGACCACATCGGGCCAGCCCGCCTGCGCCACCAGCCGCTCGAATCCCGCACGCAGCGGCCCCTCGCCGCCGATGATGAAGCGTGTATTGGGATAATGCTCGCGAATCATCGGGATTGCGCGCAGCAGATACTTCAGCCCTTTGCGCTTCTCGATGCGCCCCAGGTAGACGATATTCAGCTTGCCATCGTCAAACTCCGGCAGCGGGGGCGTATCTGGGTGGTAGAGCTGCGTATCAACGCCGTTGGGGATGATGCGGAAGTCGCCGGGAAAGAAGCGTGAGACGAACTCTTCCGCCGCCGATGAGACGGCGATGCGGCCATCGAGCCGCCGATAGTAGCGCCCCAGGAATGGCGCCGCCGAGGCATAGGCCCACTCTGGCGCCGAGGCCAGACTGTGGCGCGCCCAGGCGTGAAACGTGCCGATCAGCGTGGCGCCCGTCGCCGGGCCAGCATGCAGCATATAGAGGCCCAGCGGCGAGGCAAGCGGCTCATGCAGGTGAATGATGTCGAACTGCTCGCGCTGCAGGATGCCACGCAGCCGCCCGGAGATGTGCGGGGCGAAGGCGACGCGCGCGATGGAGCCATTCACATGCAGCGGCGCCGCCCAGCCGACCTTGTACACACCATACTCGACCTGCCGTCCGCGCGCGCCGGTGGCCGGCGTGAGAATGCGCACGGTGTGGTCACGCCCGCGCAGCTCGCTGGCGAGGCGCTGGATATGGTCCTGGACGCCACCGGGGTAGCTCCAGTCGTATGGCGAGACAAGTCCAATCTTCACAGATTCACCTGGGCTTTCGCCCGCATCCTCCGTGGCGCGGCGAGGCGCGATGAACGACTAACGTCCACCGGCGCTAGCCACTTCGAGAGAGTCAATCAGGTGGGCGACCCGCCGTTGCGAGAAGCGTCCGAAGGTCGCGCGCCTGGCCCGCGAGAACGCCGTATGTGGCAGGCTCGTCGGCTCGTAGGTCGCATGGATGCCATAGGCCAGCGTGTGCGAGACGTAGGTGATGTAATCACGCGCGTGCCAATAGCTGCCCGCCGCGTACGTCGCCCGCTGGGCAATCGCCGCTCGTAGCGCCGCGACGCCCGCGCCGGGATAGCGCGTCAGGGCGCAGCCGATGGCCGACGGCGTGTGCGCGTCGCTGCCGCCCGTCTCGGCCCAGTGGTAGACCGAGCGCGTCAACTCCAGCGCCACGCGCGAGGAGCCAATGCCCGCGAAACTGCCATTCAGCGTCTCGATGCCGTCGGGGTGCAGATCAGGCTGGCGCAACAGTCGGTCAACTACGGGCCGCTGCACACTATGACGAAAGACGGGATTGAATGGGTGAGCGATGATGGCGATGCCTCCTTGCGCGTGGGCCAGCTCGATGGTGCGCTCGACGCTCAGGCCCGCAGGAATACGCTTATGCAAGAACAGCGCCAGCACATGTCCCTCGCGCGTGCTCACCTCTTCGCCGACGATCACCTCGAAGGGCAGGCGCTGATGCGCCGCCAGGTCGCGCGCACGCAGCGCCCCCTCAATAGTGTCGTGGTCGGTGATGGCGATGACATCGAGCGCGGTGCGCCACTGGATGTAGGCGAGCGTCTCCTCGACGGAGCCGACGCCATCGCTATAGGTCGTGTGCATGTGCAGATCGGCCAGCCCGGTGGCCCGCTGGCGTCCAGGCTGCTCGGCGGAGTGTGCGGTGGTTCGATGTAGCATGTGCGGTGATGTGTCTGAAAAGTGCGTAATGGGTAGTGCTCCTTGTCATCGAGGTCGGCGCTTGCGTGTGGCCTCAGCGTCGCGCCTGGCCCTCGCCAGCGTGCGCCTCGCTGCGCTGCGCTCGCAGCCCTCGCGCTGCCCGCCGCCCAGTCACCTCATTATACAGGTCTGGGACGAAAGGCGATAGCGCGTAGCCTGCGTGTAGTCCTGGCTGGTTTTGGCTGGTTTGCCCTGGCTCGCTGGCTGGTCACGCGCCCTGCTTGGTGTTTTGGTCGCTCTTCTGTCTGTTAACGGTTCTCGCCAGCCACCATCTGGGCTGGCGCACTGCGGGCGCTCACGCGCGCCTGCGCTGTCTCCTCTCTGTTCTCCATTCTGTTCTCCATCGGCTGCTCCTTCGATCCCTCCGCTGGTCGCTCCCGCCTACGTGGCTCATCGTGGCTGAGTTCCCAGACCGGAGAGAGCGCCGAAACCCATTGCTCCGGATGGTCGCTGATGTAGCGCTCCAGCACGGGATAGAGCCGCTGGCGCATCTGGGCGATGGCGGCCTCGCGGTCGCGGTTGCGCTGGCCTGCGCGCTGGTTCGCCGCGCTCTCTGCTGCGCTCTCCGCCGGGTCATCCGCCGCTGGCAGGCGCTCTGGCGTGATCAGTTCGACTGCCCCGCCGAAGCGATTGAATCCAACCCGCCACGGCACGAGCAGGAAGACCGGCGCATCGCTGCGAGCCGCCAGCGCGAATGGCGCAGTGGGCAGGCGCGCTGGCGCGCCAAAGAGCGGCCAGGCGTCGCTTGGCCCCATCACCCAGCGGTCAATCGCGAACATCGCGATCTGTCCGCCGCGCAGGGCGCTGAGCAGCTCACGCAGCGTCTCGCGGTCGTCGCCCGGCAGCAGCCGCGCCTGATGATGATTGCGCAGGCGCGCCACCAGCGCATTGAAGCGCTCCGGATGCAGGCGCTCCGCCGGGGTCAACAACGGACAACCCAGCTCGCCCAGCTTCCACGCCGCATACTCGAATGGCCCCAGATGCGCGCCCATCACGATTGCGCCGCGTCCAGCGCGCATCGCGCGCTCAAAGACATCCCAGCCGCTGATCTCCCAGCCGCGTGCGAGTTCTTCATAGGTGACGGCGCGCCCGCGAAAGAAGTCCAGGTAGTTCAGCGTGAGCGTGATGAAGACCCCGCGCGTCGCGCGCCGCAGCCGCGCCGGATCTGCGGCCAGCGCTGGGACATGCCCCAGATTGCGTGCGGCGCGCTGGCGCAGCGACGGCGCACAGAGCCACAGCAGCGCGCCCGCCGCCACGGCGATGCGCCGGGCCAGCCAGAGCGGCGCCGACGGCACGGCAGCGGCCAGCGCACGAAACACCCAATACTTCAGGTCGAGCCGCTCACTCATCGGCGCCTCCCTGCGAGCCGCCAGCGCTGGGCGCCGCCGGGGCCAGCGCCTCTGCGACGGGCGCAGCGCCCTGGGTCGTCTGAGTCGCCTGCGCGGGCAGTTCTGGCCAGAATGGGCGGAACATGTACCACTGGTCAGGATGCTGCGCGATGATCCGTTCGAGCGCGCTGTAGACACGCTGGGTCAGCGCAGCCGTATCGGCCTGCCGGTCGCCTGTGCGCTCCGGGTAAATCACCTCGGCGAGCAGCAGATAGTAGGTCATCGAGAACTGGTCGTCGTAGAACGCGCAGCCAACGGCGATCGGCGCGCCGGAGAGCAGCGCAAGCTGCGCCACCCCACCTGGCACGAAGCAGCGCCGCCCAAAGAAGGTGATCGGCGTCCCCTCGCCCTCCGCCATCGGGCGGTCGGCGACGATGGCCACCGGCTGGTTGTCTTGCAGCGCCCGCAAGATGGGGCGCGGCGACTTCTCGGCGCGCAGCACGCGCAGACCAAAGTGCGCGCGCTGCCCTTGAATCAGGTCATCCATCCGTGGGTCGGTGAAGGTGTCGGCCAGCACGTAGAGCGGCCAGCGCGACGCCACCAGCACCCCGGCGATGTCCCACGCGCCAAAGTGCGCCGTCGCGATGATGAGGCCCTTGCCCCGCGCCATCGCATCGGCCAGCATCGGGAACGTGCCAGGGGCCAGAGTGGTGTCGCTCATGCGCGCCATCACCTGCTCGCGAGTCGCGTTGGGCAGATAGAAGAAGTCCGAGAGGTAGCGCCCATAGTTGCGCCACGATTGACGCGCCATGCGCCGGGCGCGCGGGTCGTGCGGCTCCACGCCGAGAACCTGCGCCATATTGGCGATGGTGACACGCCGCTTCGAGGCCCACGCATAGTAGACCAGTGTCGTCAGCGGCCCCGCCAGCGCCAGGCGCGCCCGACGTGGAACCTTCCCTGCGAGCCAGCTTGCAAACTGCGTCAACCAGTAGACCATCTCGCGCTCCCCAGACTCCCCGGCGACCCAGCCGCCGCCACACTCCCCTGCCAGAGTGAGCGAGGCGACGCATGGGCCGCGTGGGTCTCCACAAGGTCTCGCGCGCTCCTGCGCGAGCTACTCCGCTGTGGGCAGATCGCGTGTGGCGCCTGCCTCGGCGAGCGAGTGACCATTAGCGTGCGCGGGCGCCTTGGGCTGCGCAGGCTGCGCGGGCTTGGCTCCGAGCGCATTCTCGCGAATGAACTCCTCGACCATCAGCCGCGCCTGCTCGTCAGTGTACTGGATGGCGGGCGACTTCATGAAGTAGGCGCTCGGTCCCAGCAACTCACCCGCGATGCCGTTGTTCTTGGCGAGCTTCGCGCAGCGCACCGCGTCAATCACCACGCCAGCCGAGTTGGGCGAGTCCCACACTTCGAGCTTCAGCTCAAGGTTCAGCGGCACATCACCAAACGTGCGGCCCTCCAGGCGGATGAAGGCGAACTTGCGGTCGGTCAGCCACGGCACATAGTCGCTCGGCCCGACGTGGACGTTCGAGGCGCCAAGGTCATAGTCGATCTGGCTCGTCACGGCGTTCGTCTTGGAGATCTTCTTCGACTCCAGGCGCTCGCGCTCCAGCATATTCATGAAGTCGGTGTTGCCGCCAACATTGAGCTGATACGTGCGCTCCAGCTTCACGCCGCGCTCGCGGTAGAGGCGGGCCAGCGTGCGGTGAACGATGGTGGCGCCGACCTGGCTCTTGATGTCGTCGCCGATGATCGGCTGCCCGGCCTCCTCGAAGCGCTGCCGCCAGTAGTCTTCGCGGCCAATGAAGACCGGAATGCAGTTGACGAAGGCGCAGCCTGCCTGGAGCACCTGCTCGACATACCACTTGGTGGCCGTCTCGCTGCCGACTGGCAGATAGTTGATGACGACATCGGTACCGGTGTCTTTGAGAATCTTCACCACGTCGTCGGTGTGGCCAGGAGCCTTGGTAATGACCTGCGAGAGATACTTGCCCAGGCCATCGTGGGTCATGCCGCGTCCGACCTTCACACCCTTGTGAGGCACATCGCTGAACTTGTAGGTGTTGTTCTGACCGGCGAAGATCGCTTCGCTCAGGTCTGTGCCCACCTTGGTCTGGTCAATGTCGAATGCGGCGCTGAACTCGATGTCGCTGATGTGGTAGCCACCGAGGTTGACGTGCATCAAGCCAGGGATGAACTCATCATCGGCGGCGTTCTTGTAGTACTCGACGCCCTGCACGAGCGATGAGGAACAGTTGCCCACCCCGATGATGGCGACACGAATCTTGTCTTTGCCCACGTACCCATTCCTCCTGAAGTTCTTCGGGCGCCGCCGCTGGGAACTGCGGCGTCAAGCGACCCGTCGCGCCTGCAAGCCCCGCTGAGCGTTTCAGCCAGGCTGGGCGCGCTGCACGCGCTCTTGCGCGTGTCTTGCGTGTGTCTTGCGTGTGTCTTACACTCATCGCTCAGCGCCAGTCAGAGCCGTTCGGGCGTCAGCCTGGACTGTGGCGTCGGCTCGCCTGGGGAGCGCACAGACTCCGCAACGGACTGACGCTGGCTCTCTGGCTCAATCAGCGAGCTCAGTTGCCCCACGATAGAGCGGTAGCGGGCGAGGTCCAGCGAGATGTAGACCTCGCGCCCCTTGCGACGCTTGCGCACCAGACCCGTCCGACGGAGCGCGCTGAGATGCCACGACACCAGCGGCTGGCTAATCAGCAGCGTCGCCGCCAGATCAGTGACCTTCATCTCGCCGCCACTCGCCAGCGTTCGCACGATGGCCAGACGCACCTCATCGCCGAGGGCGCGCAGCGCGCGTCTCAGGTCGAGATAGTCTTGCCAGGCGGCGCGCGTCGGATCATTCTGCATGCGCTTCCCTTCCGGTCTCTCACGCCCTTGCGGTGGCGCAAACCACCCATAAAGGGATGCTATATAAACGTCGCTTTATACATTACGCAAGACAGAGGGGCGCCGTCAAGTAGCAATCTGAAGCTGTGCAGACATCC
>JAICSR010000603.1 GCA_025936795.1 Ktedonobacterales bacterium
CTATCATGCCGTCGGCGCGGCGCTCGGCGTCACGCTGAACCACGCGGGTAGGCGCGGCGCAACCCAGCCAGCGACGGCAGGCGCGCAGTTTCCCGACCGCCCTTTGCGCGCTGGCGCGTGGCCGCTCGTCTCCGCGTCGCCGCTGCCCTACACGCCGCGCAGCCAGACGCCGAGCGAGTTGACCCGCGAGGCGATGGACGGCATCACCGCCGACTTCGTGGCGGCGGCGCGCCTGGCGGACGACTGCGGCTTCGACCTGCTAACCCTGAGCCTGGCCCACGGCTATCTGCTGGCGAGCTTCCTCTCGCCGCTGAGCAACCAGCGCCAGGACGAGTACGGCGGCGCGTTGGAGCGGCGCATGCGCTTCCCGCTGGAGGTCTTCGCGGCGGTGCGGGCAGTCTGGCCAGCGGACAAGCCACTGGCGGCGGCGCTAAATTGCCACGATGGCGTAGCGGGCGGCTTCTCCCTGGACGACGCGGTGGTGGTGGCACAGACGCTCAAGACCAGTGGCTGCGACCTGATTCAGCCACTGGCGGGCCAGACGACGCCGAGCGCGACGCTGCCCTACGGCAAGGGTTTTCTCACGCCGCTCTGCGAGCGGATTCGCACGGAGGTTGGCATTGCGACGCTGGCGGGCGGCTATCTCACGACGACCAATGAGGCGAACACGATCCTGGCGGGTGGCCGCGCCGATCTGGTGGTGATGACGCCGCGCGAGGCGCTGACGGCGAAAGGATAAGCGAGCATGCCAGAGCAGGCGCTGCCATTGGCAGGCAAACGCGCCGTGGTGACGGGCGCGACCAAGGGCATCGGGCGCAGCATCGCGCTGGCGCTGGCCGGGGCGGGCGCCGATGTCGCGCTCAACGCGCGTTCCGAGGCTGAGTTACACGCGCTGAAGGCGGAGATCGAGCAGACTGGCGGGCGGGCGCTGGCGATTGCCTGCGATGTGACCGATGCGAGCCTCGTCACGCAGCGGCTGGCGCAGGGCGTGCTGGACGCCTGGGGCGGCGTGGACATTCTGGTGAACAACGCTGGTAACGCGGACAGCGCCAAGTTTCTCAACCATCCCGACGAGTTGTGGTATCGCATGCTGGCGATCAATCTCACCAGCGTCTACAGCGTGACGCGCGCATTCGTCCCGGCGATGATCGAGCAGCGGGGCGGGCGCATTATCTCGGTCGCCAGCATCGCGGGCAAGGTCGGCGGCAAGTATATCGCCGCCTACACCGCATCGAAGCATGGCGTGATCGGCCTGACACGCGCGCTGGCCGTCGAGCTGAACCCCTACGCCATCACCGTCAACGCTATCTGCCCGGGCTACGTGGATACGCCGATGACCGACGCCAGCGTCGCCAACATGGTCGCGCGCACAGGCATGTCGGCGGAGGAGGCGCGGCAGGCGCTCGAGCGGATGAGTCCGCAGCGGCGGCTGATCACGCCCGATGAGGTGGCGTCGGTCGCCGTCTTTCTGGCGCTGGATGCGAGCCGAGGGATCACCGGCCAGGCCATCAATGTGGATGGCGGCGAGGTCAACTATTAGCCGCGAATGGGGAGGATATGACCCGTGGCCTACGATTTTCTCTATGAGGTGAGCGATGGCGTCGCCACGCTGACCTTCAATCGGCCCGACGTGCTGAATGCGCTGACCTTCGAGGTCTAC
>JAICSR010000360.1 GCA_025936795.1 Ktedonobacterales bacterium
AGGTATGGAGACATTGTCGCCGATGGTAGACTAGTGCGAGAAAACGGTTATCGCAGGAGTCACAAGGAAGAGTAGGAGCCGATAGACCGGTGGAGGTACACCAGCCCGGCGAGCTTATTGCCCTGGCACGCGCGCGTCGCGCCTTCGAGTTGGGCCGTCTCCCCGGCTGGGGCGTGGCGCTCACCCCGCTCGCCTGGCAGCGGCTCCGCGCGCGTGAGGGTGGCGTCTCGTCGGGGACGCTCGTGGCGATCTTGCGCCATGCGGTGCGCCAGCGCCAGATGGCCGTCACGCGCGACGTCTTCATAGTACTCCTGACGCGCATCGAGGCGGCGAATGGCTTCTGGGCGCGGCAGACCGTGAGACGCCTTGTGGGCATCGCGCCAGAGGCCATGCGGATGGCGGAAGAGGACCTGGCGCAGGAGCTTGCGCTGCACCTGTGGGAAGAGCTTGCGCTCCGCGAGGGCGAGGGGTGGGAGTTGTTCTTTCGCCGGGCAATGGTGTTCGCGCGCGCGCACGTCGCCAGGCGTTATCTGGAGCGGCATGGCTACCGACCGGGCCAGTGGCTGGTGCTCTTCTTCTCGGAAATCGCGACAAGTGACGATGATGCACCTGCCAACGCCGATGGTCCACCGCTGCCGGAGCCACGCGATCCATTTACTGCGGCTGATCTCGCGGATTTGCGCGGGTACGTCGAACAGTTGCCGCCACGCGAACGGGCAGCGGTGGTGATGCGCTACTGGCAGCGCGCCCGCGAGCACGAAATTGCCGCCGCGCTCGGTGTCACGTCGCGCACCGTGCGCAATCTGCTCCGCAAGGCCCACACACGGCTCTATGCGCTCTATATGCAGGCGCAGGGTGATGCGCCAGCGGGCCAGCGGGAGGAGGCGAACGGTGAGTAACTCGCAGGGCAACAAGCCATCGCAGCAGCCAGACCGCCTCTCGCACGAGCCGTCGCTGGACACACTGGCGTTGACCGAGTGGCTGGCTGAGCGGCGCGCCGCTGGCGATGCTCCACAGTTGGACGCGCTGATCGCAACCCTGCCCGATGATGCCGCTGGCGACCTTGCCGACGCGGCGATGCTCGATGCGCTCGTGGCGGAATCGGAGGCCGACGATCTCCAGGCGGGAGAGCCACCCGTCGAACGTACATCCGAAGATGTCACGCCGCCAGCGCTCTCGCTAGGAGCGCAACGGGCCGTCGCCGACATTTTTGGCGCGGGGGGCGCGGAGGCGCTCGCCATGGTCGCCGAGACTCCGGCCGCATATGCGGTGACGACGGAGGCAGAGGCAGGCGCGGCGGTTGGCTTGCTGGCGCTGGCGGCTGAACAGGAGATGGATGCGGAGGCGCTGGCGGCGCGGATCATGCTCTCGCCTGAGGCGGTGCGCTGGCTGGACCGCGTAGCGCTACCATTCGATCACCAACCGGATGCGCTGGTCTTCCATCTCGTGGGCGCGCTGGGCGTGCTGCGCGAGCGCGTCCAGGAGGCGCTGACCCGTGGGAATGCAGATACGGACACGGACGCAGCTACGGACATAGACGCCGACGCGCCTGAGCTTGCGGGCATGCTCACCACAAGCGCGTCGCTTACCCCGGCGCAGCGCGCCTACTGGGCCGCGCAACTCGCCGGGCGCGGGTAGGCGACACTATACGATCATCCCCGCGAGGAGTTCCATGCTGGCTGGCATACCTATCGGAGCATGGGGACCTCGCGGGGAATGAGTTTGGTCGAACGCCGGGCGCGCTGCTACTTACTGGCGCTCTTGCCGTTCGCTGGCGCCAGCTCGTCGCTCTCTTTGCGGTGGTGCGCTCGTTTGCCGCCGATGCGGCCGATGCGCGAATAGTGCTCGACTCCTTTATTCCGTTTGGTGCTTTCGCCACCTTTGCGTCCGATGTCGGTATAGAACTCTGAACCATGTCGCTCGCGGACTGTACTCCCGCCCTTTGTTCCAATACGAGAGTAGAAGGCGCTGCCGTACTTGTCGCGTGCCGCTGTTCCACCGCGCTTGGCTGCTTCTGTTCCAGGTTTGGGACCTGGCTTGCGTCGCGGGCGTTTCTCGCCGGTCACCTGATCGAACACGAGGTCAGATGGAGAAGGATTCTCCGACATCAGACGTCTCCTCTACATGAAGTCGTGGCGCGCGCGAACCGGGGCAGCCAGATATGGACATCGTGTCCACCCAGCCAACGCACGTTATCCATGGGGACCAGGGTCATTGTTCCACCGCTTCGTACAGTGATGCCAAAAGTCATATGCGCATCAAATTCTTGGCTGCTAAAGCTACTTTACAGGTAATCGTTATTGGAGTCACTCTCCACGAGCGCCCCAAACGGCGCATTTGAAGCAAATCCGTTCCTTTCGTCCAGTTGTGCGACTAAATGGTGCAAATGTCGCAGTATGATTTCTTGCTTGTGGAAGCGATTGCGGCCACTTGGGTCGCGGATGCGGGAGTCAACCAGGGGGAGCCATCTTCGATGTACGAGCCGGACAAGGACGCCGCGGATGAACACTGGTACGGGGTCCAGGAAGCAGCGAGTTACCTGGGTGTCCATCGAGCAACGCTTTTCCGTGCCTTACGTGGCGGGCTTATCGTGGCTGACCGCACGACCCCAAGAGGGCGCGCCCGCTTTCGCTTGGCGACCCTCGATGCCTTTCGCGACCAATTACGGCACCAGGCCGCGACAAGCCAGGAGCACGCCTATGCGCCCATGGCCGTGCTGGCAAAGCTAGCGGGTCTGGGCAGGTCGCCCGCCCCAGCGGAGCACAGTATCGCGGTGATGGAAGAAACGGTGCGGCTGCTCTGCTCATCTGGTGGCAACTATGATATGGCCCTGGTTGCCCTCTGCGTCCCGTGCGAGTCCGACCCCTACGCGCTCAAGACGCTGGCGCAATGTGGTCTCCCAGAGAGCCTGAAGGCGTCTTACACCTACCTTCGCCCAGTTGTTCCGTTCCCTGTCAATGTGGTCTCGCGCACGGGCGTCCATGAGATTTGCGAAGATATTAGCGCCGGTTTGACTCCACATGGAACCGCGCAGCGCGTTTTAACGCAAAGCGCCATCTCCTCCTATGCTGTCTACCCGAT
Source organism: Ktedonobacterales bacterium (assembly GCA_025936795.1). Taxonomy (GTDB): domain Bacteria; phylum Chloroflexota; class Ktedonobacteria; order Ktedonobacterales; family JADMIN01; genus JAKAIY01. Next base: position 3,082 of record JAICSR010000360.1, read on the forward strand.
TGTCTCTGGCAGTGGCGCGTCAAGAGCGGTTCTGGGCGTGCTAGCTGTGTGTGGACACGCGCCACACAAATACACTGAGCAGGAAATGACATTCCTCGCCGGGGTCGCCGATGCCCTGAGCACCTGTATCACGCAGGGATCGCTGCTGACGGGTCTCGATCCGTACAACGACTTCAACAGGCTAACACCGGAGACGACGCTTGGGGTTGTCTCGCACCTGCTGGAAACCGCCTATGCGCGGACGCGTTGTCCCGAAGCGGCGCGTTCGCCGATGCTGTCGGTCGAGGCGCTCTGTAACCTCGTGGTAGAGCAGTCGCATGCGCTGACAACCTGGACTTATGGCTTCTCGCCCCAGGACTGTGGCAACACCGTCAACACCGTCGATGCCACCCTGGAAGACGGCGTCCTGCGCCAATATCGGAGCAACCTCCAGTCACTGGTGCTGCGCGTGTCCACCGCCGATAGCTTGAAACGCGAGCAATGGCAGAACAAAGTCACAGCAGTCGCGTTCCCTGTGCCGCTGCCGTGTGGGCAGTCTGGTGCCGTCGGCGCGGTGTGGCCCGGCGTGCGGACGGCGGTTGAGGCGGAGGGAGTCGTGCTATCTACCCTGGCAAGCGCGTGTTCGCTGGTGTCACAATATGCATCAGGTGGGTGTGACTGAGCGCAAGCGAGCGCGCAAGAATCGCCACGGTGGGTACGGCAAACAGGGCAGGAGCACAGCATGGCAGGTGGTGGCGCGCGGATAGCGTCCGTTGGTATCGTCGGCGCGAATATCGCCGGGGCAAGCACCGCCGAGACGTTGCGCCGACTGGGATATGATGGACGGATTGCGCTCATCGGCGCCGAAACGGAACTACCCTATGAGCGCCCCCCGCTCTCCAAAGAGTTTTTGATAGGCCAGTTCGACGAGGAGCGCCTGACACTCCGGCCGCGCGCGTTCTACGATGAGCAGCGCATCGAGCTGTGGTTGGGGCAGCGCGCCACCTCGCTGGACGCCGCGACGCGCGCAATTACGCTCGCCAGCGGCGAGCGCCATCGCTTTGATCGTCTCGTGCTGGCCACTGGGAGCGAATTGCTGCCCTTCCCCTTCCCCTTCCCCTTCCCCGTCCCCGGCGCCGATCTGCCCGGCGTCTACTCACTGCGCACGCTGGCGGATGCCCATACGTTGCGCACGGCGCTCCGAGCCGGGGCAAGCCAGGGCGGGCGAGCGGTTGTGATTGG
>JAICSR010000416.1 GCA_025936795.1 Ktedonobacterales bacterium
CATACAGCGTACCACGCGCCGCCGCCATGATAGAATGCCCACAGCGAGCCGCCGACGCGCTCAGACGGAGTGGGAGGGGCATGGGTGATGGCGCAGATGCTGGTGTTTGTCAGTCACAGCCACGCGGATGATACGTTTTGCCGTGCGGTGGTCGCGGGGCTGCGCGGCGCAGGGGCCGATGTCTGGTATGACGAGCACAACATGGGGTCGGGGCAACTGATGGAGGTGATTCAGCGCGAGCTGGGTCATCGCCCCGTCGTCATCCTGATCCTCTCGAAAGCCGCCTTTGCCTCGCGCTGGGTGCGCCGCGAGATCGGCTGGGCCTATGAGCTGCTTGATCGCGACCCCGCGCGCCTGCTGCTGCCCGTTACCGCTGGCCCCATCGCCCGCGACGACTTCAGCCCTGAGGCTGGCTGGCTCTTTCTGTACGACTTCAAGCGCATCGAGGCCAGCGGCTATCAGCCCTATCCCACTGACGAGGCGGTGCGCCGCCTGCTCCATACACTTGCACTGACCCCTGCTCCTACCGCGCCGCAGTCCAGCGAGAGCGCCGCTGACCTGCTGGAGCGTGGCAAAGCGCTGCTGGCGCAGAATCAGTGGGCAGAAGCGCTCTCCTGCTTCGAGCGCGCCGCTCACGTTGCGCCGCATGACTTTGCGGTCTGGTACAACCGAGGATTCGCCCTGGCGCGGCTGGCGCGCTGGTCCGAAGCGCTTTCTGCCTTCGACCATGCGTTGGCGCTGAATCCCCAGAACCCCTTTGTCTGGCATAACAAGGGCCTTGCCCTCAACAGTCTCGGACGCGACATGGAGGCGCTGGCGGCTTTCGACCATGCGCTGGCGCTCGACCCTCAGCTGGTGGGCGCCTGGACCACCAAAGGCTCCGTCCTCAGTGGCCTCGGACACTACACCGAGGCGCTGAAAGCCTACGATCAGGCGCTGACATTGGACTCAGCGTCCGCCGAGACCTGGACCAATGCAGGCTCTGCCCTCTATGCCCGCCAGCAGTATGCTGAGGCGCTGGCCGCCAACGACCACGCGCTCGTACTGGATCCACAGTTTGCCGCCGCTTGGTATAACAAAGGCTGCGCGCTGCAAAGCCTCCACCGCGACGCTGAGGCGGTGGAAGCCTATGAGCAGGCGCTGGCGCTCAACCCAACTGACGCCTATGCGTGGCGAAACTACGGCAGCGCTCTCAGCGCCATCGAACGCCACGCCGACGGGTTAAGCGCCTATGAGCGCAGTCTAGCGCTGGAGCCAGCGTCCGTGTATGGGTGGCGGGGCAAGGCAGCCGCGTTATGTGCGCTTGGACGCTCCGCTGAGGCTGAGGCCGCCGCGCGCTACGCGACGGAGCTTGGCGGGTGAGGTCGCTAGCTCCGACCGCCTGATAGTCGCTCGCGCACATCAGGTGGGACGAGATCGAGGTCGGCGGGGTGGCGGCGCAGGTAGGTCTGGACGTAGGAGCAATCGGGGATGACCGTCAGCCCCTGCGCCCGCGCATCGTCCAGCGCAAACCGGGCTAGCTTGCCTGCGATGCCGTGGCCCTCCAGCGCGGGCGGAACCTCCGTGTGGATCAGCGTGATCTGGTCGTCCGCGCGGTCGTAGTACAGCGCGGCCAGCGCCTCGCCGATGGGCGCCTCATAGCGCTGCTCCGCCTGATTGTCGCGAACGGTGACATGCTCGAAATCTGGCTCCGTGCTCATCGTTATCTCCTTCGCGCGCTCCCAGCAAGTCTGGCTCTTCTAGCCCCTCGCCCACTGGAAGAGGGGTTGGGGTGAGGGTTCACTCGGCAGGCGGCTGTGCAATGAATGCCACGTAGCTGCCCGTGAAGCTCATCGCCACCTGGCCTGCGCCATCCAGAATCTCCACGGTCAGCGCCAGCCGCGCCTTGCTGCGCCGCCGTAGCGCCGCGAGGAAGCGCTCGGTCGCCTGTGCGCTGGGCGCCTGGCAGGTGGCGCTGAAGTCGCTTGCGACCGGAAGCTGATAGCGGCAGGCGCTCTCGTGGATGACGATCACACCGCGCAAGTCATGCTCGCGCAGCAGCAGCCATGTCAGCCCCCATCCCGCCAGCGTCGCCACTGCCGTCAGGCTGCCTGCGAAGGCGGTCGCCTTGTGGTTGACATTCGGCGCGAGTGGCGCATGCAGCGATAGGCGCTCCCCATCATAGTCGCGAACCACCAGGCCAATCGCTCGGCTGAGCGGAATCTCGTGATGCAGCGCCTCCTGCAACTCACGCGCCAGGTCTTGCTGTCGCCGCATGGCCTCTCAGCCCCCTGATCTATCGCCAACGTCGGCCAGCCATCAACCGCCAGCCTTCTGGCTGGGCGTCTCCAGCAGGAACTCGGCGGGGGTGAAGATCGCGCGCAAGAGGCGCTCGGCGTCGTGGCGTACCAGCGTCCCTTGGTAGACCGCCAGCAGCGAATCAATCACGACCTCCGGCGCCAGCTCGCGCAGCCGCTCCACATCCGGGATGACCGGATGCTGCCCGCCTGCCGCATAGCGCTCCAAGAGGCGTTCGGGGAAGAGGCCGTCGTGCGCCACCACACGGTCCACCCGGTCGCCCAGGTAGCGGTGGATCTCGCGCACGAAGTCGGAGGCGCGGAAGCCATCGGTCTCGCCGCGATTGGTCATCAGGTTGCAGACGTAGACCTTCTGCGCCTCCGAGATGCGTACCGCCTCGGCGACCTGATCCACGACGAAGTTGGCCAGGATGCTGGTATAGAGGCTGCCCGGCCCGATCACGATCACATCGGCGCGGCGAATCGCGCGCAGCGCATCCTCGCACGCCTCGACCGAGCGCTGCAGATAGAGCCGTGTGATCGGCGCAAGCGGGCCGCTTTCGCGCTCGCCGCGCGTGTCAATCTCAGTCTCGCCGCAGATCATCTCGCCGGTCGCCAGCTCGGCGCAGAGCGTGGCGGGCTGAAGCGTGACCGGCAGCACCGCGCCCGCCGTGTCGAGCAGTTGCTGGGCGTCCTCGATGGCGTGCAGCAGGTTGCCGTGGTTGACCTCTTGCAGCGCCGCGATAATCAGGTTGCCCAGGCTATGCCCCGCCAGCGAGGAGGTGTCACTGCCGTTGGCGGCGTGGCCTTTGTCGCCCTGCTTGCCGTTCTGGCCGTTCTGGCCGTTGGGCTTGAAGCGATGGGTGAAGACTTCGCGCCAGAGCACGCCTTTGCGCGAGAGCGCGACGAGCGCCTGCCGCAGATCGCCGACGGGCAGCGTGCCGTACTCATCCATCAGGCGGCGCGAACTGCCGCCACTATCGGCCATCGTGACGATCGCGGTGATCGAGCAGTCGTGCTTCTTGAGCGTGGAGAGCAGCGCGAAGGGGCCAGTGCCACCGCCAATCGTGACGATGTGCTTGCCGCGCACCCCCTGCAGGGCGTGCGCCTGCCGCTCGATGGCCTGCTGCATCTGCTCCCCCTAGTCCTTCTGCTGGTCGCTCCTGGGCGGGCCCCCTTCCCCCGGCCCCTCCCCCCCTGGTGGGGCTGGGGGAGTACGGAAAGCCCCTCTACCCCACAGCGGGGGGGGGGGTGGGGGGGGGGCGC
>JAICSR010000403.1 GCA_025936795.1 Ktedonobacterales bacterium
CCGCACCTGCCGCCGCCCGACCCCTGGCTCAGCGGCTACTCGATCAACTACTACTACTTCGGCCACTTCCTGATGGCGATGCTCGCCAAGCTGCTGGGAACCACGCCAGCGGTCGCCTTCAATCTGGCGGTCGGGCTGATCTTCGCGCTGGCCGCCGTTGCGATCTTCGGCGTCGCCAGCAACCTGCTGGCAGTCGCGCGCGGCGCCGGGCGGGCGCTGGCTCCGGCGGCGCTGGCGGGCGCGCTCTCCGTCGGCCTGACGCTGATCGCCGGGAACTTCAATGGCGCGCAGGTATGGCTGCAAGATGCGCTCAAGGCCGCGCAGGTGGACCCCGCGCTGCACGGCTCGGTCTGGGCCTGGTGGACCCATCGCGAGCTGTGGCCCACCTACGATTGGTGGTCGCCCTCGCGGGTCGCGCCGAACACCATCAACGAGTTCCCGGCCTTCAGCTTCATCCTCGCGGACCTGCACGCGCATGTGCTGGCGCTTCCGTTCGCGGCGCTGGCGGTGGGGTTGGCGTTCAACCTGCTGCTGGCGCGCGAGCGTGGGCTGGCGCTGTTTGGCGCGCGGCAGTGGCCACTGGGGCTGCTCATGAGCGGGCTGGCGATTGGCGGCCTCTACGTCATCAATGGCTGGGACCTGCCGACCTATCTGGGGCTGGCGCTGCTGGCGCTGGTGATTCAGCAGTGGCTCGCCCACGAACGGACGCTCTCGCGCGCGCTGCTCGCCGATGTGGGCCGCTGCGCGGGCGGGTTGATCGCGCTGGTCTTCCTGCTCTACCTGCCCTTCTATCTCACTTTCTCCTCACCCTCTGAGGGCGTGGGAATCGTGCCTGGCCCGATGCGCACGCCCGTCGGCTATGTGTGGGATATCTTCGCGCTGCCCGCGTTCATCGCGCTGTCGTATCTGGCGCTGCGACTCGGTCCCTGGCTCAAGCAGGCTTTGCTGCCCAACCTCGCCGAGAGCATCTCTCCCGGCGCGGGGGCGCGGCTGACACGACGGCTGGCGCGTGTTCCAGGCGTGGCGCTGGCTGCGGCGCCTCTGCTGGCGCTGGCGGCGCTCTCGTGGCTGACACGCCAGAGTGTCGCGTGGACGCTGCTCTGGGCGCTACTCATCGTCGCGCTCTGCGCCGCGCTGATCATCTGGTGGACCGATCTGCACGCGCTCATCACGGGGGCAGAGTTGGCGCGCGACGAGCAGCCGCACGCCAGTCGCGCAGATGTGATGGGCATGCTGTTGATTGGGACGGCGGCGGCGCTGGTTGGGGCCTGCGAGGTCGTCTTCCTGCGCGATGTCTTCAGTGGTGGGCCGTTTGGGTCACTCGCGCCCGATTTCCGCATGAATACGGTCTTCAAGTTCTACTATCAAGTGTGGCTGCTGCTGGGGATTGTCTCCGGGCCGCTGCTGCTCTGGCTGACGGGCGCCTTCGGGCGCGCCGTGAGCGGCGCTGACTCCCTGGCCACTGAGGTCGCTGCCGAGGCGCCCGCGTGGCAGGAGGAAGCCGCGCCAGTGGCCGCAGCAACTGCCGCGCTGACTGCCACGCACGCCAACGCCAACGCAGGCGCCGAGGGGGCCAGACCCATTGCGCGTACGTCGCTGGATGACGCGGTGAGCGGGCGCGCCGGCAAGCTGGCCGCCGCGCTATGGCGTGGCGCGGCGGACGGCAATGCCGGGCGGCGCTGGGCGGCGCTGACTGGCGGAGCGTGGGCGGCGGCGCTGGCCGTATTGCTGCTGGCGGCGCTGGTCTATCCGACGCTGGCAGTGGCGGCGCGCTCGCAGAATCTGACCCTGCCGCGCTCACTTGACGGGACCGCCTACATGGCGCAAGATGCGAGTAACATGGGCGACGCGCAGGCCATCACCTGGCTGAATACGCATGTCAGCGGCGATCCAATCATCGTCGAGGCGGCGCAGTATAACGAGTATACGCATCTGGGGCGCGTCTCGGCCTTCACCGGCATGCCCACGCTGATCGGCTGGGGTGGGCATGAGGAGCAGTGGCGCTACAACTGGCTGGCTCAGCCGGGGCGCGCGAATGTGCTGGGTGAGCGCCTCAACGCCGTCAAGCTGATCTACACCAACGACAACGATGCGTTTGTCCTCTCGCTGCTGCGCAGTTATCGTGTCAGCTATGTCTACGTCGGCGCCGCCGAGCGCCAGACCTATGGGCCGGATGTTGACCATTTCTCCACGTTTCTCACGCGCGTCTATCAACAGGCGGGTGTGACCATCTATGAGGTTCCAGGCGCGCAGGCGGGGTAAGCGGGCGCGCTGTCACATACGAGCAGGATGAGGGAGAGAGCCGATGAGCGCTCGCCAGGATGATGATCGCCACAGCCAGCAGGCGCGCGGGGCGCAGGCCAAGGGGCCCGCTGACCTGAGCGCCTGGGAAGGGCAGGCTGCGCTTGCGTTCTCGGCTCCGCAGCGACCGCTGGCTCCTGCGGCTCCGGCACGCCCAGCGCCTGCCAGGCCAGAGACCGGCGGCGATACTGGCCCGGAGACTGGCCCGGAGACTGGCCCGGAGACTGGCGACAAGGCGGAGGTGTCGTGGCTGGCTGGCGCATCGGGGCGCGAGCTGCTGGCGGCCATACAGGCGTGGGTGCGCAGGCTGCCTGCGCGGCTCTGGGACTTCATCCGCAGCCGCAGCGTGGAGCAATGGGCGTGGTTCGCCGTGCTGCTCATCGCGGCGCTGCTGCGCTTCTGGGACCTCGGCGCGAAGCCGCTGCACCACGACGAGAGCATGCACGCCTTCTACTCGCTGCTCTTCGCGCGCGACCCCTCCAGCTACGCCTATGATCCGCTGCTGCATGGCCCGTTCCAGTTCCACGCCGAGGGGTTCATGTTCAGCCTGCTGCTCAACCTGCAAGCGATCTTCCATGTCGGCGGCGTAGGCAATAATCCGTGGATCAACGATGCGACCGCGCGCATCGTCCCGGCGCTCTTTGGCCTGGGCATCGTCGCACTACCAGTCGGCTTGCGGCGCGAGCTGGGGCGCTTTGGCGCGCTGCTGGCGGCGCTGCTGCTGGCGGTCTCGCCCTCGTTCGTCTACTTCTCCCGCTTCCTGCGCGAAGACATCTACTTCAACTTCTTCATGTTCGCGCTGGTCGTCTGCGCGGTGCGGTTCGCCAGCTCGCGCAAGATGGTCTGGCTGGCGCTGACGGCGGCGAGCGGAGTGCTGGCCTACGCGACCTTCGAGGGCATCTACCTCACGCTTGCCATCTTCGGCGCCTTCCTCGCCGCACTGGTCGCCTGGGAGTTGGCTGTGCCGCTGGCGCGCCTGCTACCGAAGGGATTGGGCGCCGCGTCAGACCAGGAGCTGGGCGGCGACACAGGCCTGGAACGCTCGCCACTGCCCGCCCAGCCAGCGCCTGGGGCGCTGGGACGCCTCATCGCGCGGCTGCCGATGACTGACGAGGCGCGGCGGCGGGCGCTGGCGCGCGCGCTGGCGCTGCTGGCGTTGGCGGCGGTGGGCGCGCTGGTGGCGGCATGGGGCCTGCACACCATGAAGACGCTCAGCGCCTACATCCAGGACAAAGCGACCGCGAAGGCGGCGGATGCGGCCGTGGCGGCGCTGGAGCAGCGCACGGTACTCGTGCTGCTCTATGTCAGCATTGCGCTGGCGGCGTTCGTCATCCTCTCGCTGCTCTGGCAGATCACGCGCGAGA
>JAICSR010000573.1 GCA_025936795.1 Ktedonobacterales bacterium
GCCGTAGGCGCTCCAGGATGGAAGACCGCTCCTGACGTAGCGCTGGACGAGACGCGCGCGAGACACTGACCATTGGCGCCATTACAGGCTCGCTGGGTCAGCGTCTCGCAGGCATGCAATCAGAATCAGCGCAGCGCAGACCTGGCTGCGATGGCTGATGGGCGTTGCGCGCGCCGCCTGGGCGCCTGTGGTGGTGGCACGATTGGAGCGGGCCAGCGCTCGCTCTCGATCAGGTAGTTGGTGTAGCGCTCCAGCAGCGCCTCATCCGCTGGCGGGCAGGTGACGCCGCTGCCTGCCAGGCCGCGCTCAGTGCGCGTGGTATCGAAGACTGGCGCGCCGCCCAGCACGATTGGCAGCTCATCGGTGAAGAGCGAGAGCAGCGGGAACAGGCGCGCATTCTGCGTCTGGCGGATGCGCTCGCGCCAGGCGTCATAGGGCAGCCTGGCGAGCGTGTAGCCACGTCGGCGCAGGTGCGCCATCAGCTCCGCGCCGGTCGTGGGGCGCCGATTCACCAGATGATAGGCGCCGCTGGCGCCCGGCTGGCTGGCAAGCTGCGCGATGGCGTCGGCCACATAGTCTACGGGCGTCATATCGAGTGTCATGGGGATGTCAGGCGCGGCCTCAAGCTCGATGCAGCCCGCCAGCGCCAGATCGAGCAGGTCGCTTGGGTTGCCCTGGCCTGTGCGGCTGTGGCCCGACACGCGACCGGGGCGGTAGATCGCCGTGCGCAGACCATGCTCGCGCGCCGCCCGCCACACCAGCGCCTCCGCGCTCCACTTGCTCTGGCCGTAGGCGTGGATCACCGACCGGGCCGATGCGGGAAACTCCGACTCCAGAATCGGCGTCGCCCGACCGGCATACGCTGGCGCATCGAAGACGCTGAAGGTGGAGATGAAGTGGAACGCCCTGGCGCGTCCCTCCAGCGCCAGCCGCAGCAGCGCATGCGTCCCCAGCGTGTTCACGTCGCGCAGCGCCTCGTAGGGATAGACGAAGTTTACCCGCGCGCCGCAGTGGATGATGCTATCTACGTCCTCGGCTAGCTGGCGCCACACCGCGCCGCTCAAGCCGCACTCCGCCTCGCCCAGATCGCCTGCTACCGGGATGATGCGCGATGGCGCCAGCCGCGCCGTCTCGCCCAAACCGTAGGCGCGCAGTTGCTGGGTGATGGCCTCGCCCGGCTGCGAGCCACGCGCCAGACAGTAGATGCGGGCGTCCGTGCGGCGCAGCAGCGCATCGAGCAGGTGCGCGCCGAGAAAGCCGGTCGCGCCCGTCAGCAGGATGGTCTGCGGCGGCTCGTGTGGGGCGCCATCGGGCGCGCGCAGGTTCGCTGGCCAGGTGAGCGCGGCGTCACGCTCCAGCAGATCGGGCGCTGCCTCCGCCGCCCCATCGGTGGCCAACTGCGCCAGGCGCGCTACGGTCGGCTCGCGCAGGAACTCCGCGACCGAGAGCGCGCAGCTGAAGTCTTGCTGCACGCGCGCCAGCATGCCCATCAGCAGCAGCGAATGCCCGCCGCATGCGAAGAAGTCCGCCGCCGGATCATCAATCGTGGTGTGGAGCAGCTCGCTCCAGAGCGCCGCGATGCGCTGCTCATCGTCGGTCAGTGGCGCGCCTGCTCCCGCGCCTGCCCCGCTCGTGGTTGATTCAGGCGCGGGCAGGGCTGCGCGGTCCACCTTCTGATTGGGCGTCAGGGGCAGCACATCGAGCGTCACGAGCGCCGAGGGAACCATATAGCCCGGCAGCCGGGCCAGCAACTCGCCACGCAACTGTGTCAGATCGAGCGTGGTCTGCCCGTGTGGGGTGATATAGCCGACCAGGCGATGCGCATGCTCCGCGCTGAAGAGCCGCACCGCCGCCTGCGCCACGCCCGGCAGCGCCCGTAGCGCGCTCTCGATCTCGCCTAGCTCGATGCGATGGCCATGCAGCTTGACCTGACCATCCAGCC
>JAICSR010000091.1 GCA_025936795.1 Ktedonobacterales bacterium
CAGCCACAGCTAACAGGCTGCTGCTGGGAGGTGAGTTGGGTAGCAGTGCTGCCATCAGTAAATGTTACTGTAGATACGGTAACAATCTTATACAGATGGCTGGCTGAACCACTGCATAGGTGGTTCGGAACCGCCTGCGTACTTGTTACCAACGGAAGCTCTTGCTTGTCGTAGCCTACCTGCGTCCACAAACAAAATGATCCAACGCAGTCCTGGCGATAGAGGGTAGCATCCGTATAGAGCAGCGTTTCCGGCGTGTTACAGGTGGTATGGCCAATTGCGGAGACGTAGCCCGGATTATGCACAGATAAGAGGGGGGTAGTCGCTTGAACCGGCGCAGTAAGCGCCGCCACCCGTTGATGGGACAATAGCGCTGGGCGCTGAACTACCAGAGATAAGTGTTGTATGTGATGATAGAGTACTACGTGACCCTACAGGAACCAACCTTGGGGCAGCGCTGACTATGCCACCAGAACTAAAGGCGGCCAGCGTGAGAGCGCCAAAGAGTGCTAAAGGCGTTAGCCGAAGGTGTTTTCGAGAGGCGTTCGAGGCGCTGGTCTTGGAGGCATGCCTAAGCGTGTGTAAAGGGTTCTGCACGTCGCTACTCCTGCATCTGTGGCGCTGCGACTCGGTGAGTTGAGGCAGCTTTTCACTATATGCTTACCATCCTGGAAGCAGTGTTTACGAGGGGAGTACTTCGGCTGTCCTTGTGGTAGCGATCTCCTTTCTCCATTTGTCCTAACCAACTTTGTGGTGAGAGCGCCACGAATGTAACAGATGCCCACTAAAGGTGTCAAGCGTTTTCTCAAGGGCTTGTCATTTGGCGAGCAGTTCGTGGCAAATATATACCTCGCCTGCGCAGCCCATCTGTCATCAATCGCAGCCTATTCTCCTGCATGAAGGGGTCAATAGCACATGTCCAGGCAGGCGCACTGGCTCGTGCGCCACTGCTAGCACCGCATCGAGACGCCCTTTTGCCGCCTTGGCGCCGTTCTTGCCTTTTCGCTGCAACAACGCACGCTTCACGCATCCGCAGGAGCGCGGTGAGTGGCGTGGCGAGAAAGGACGGCTCCCGATGGGGCAAATACACACACCAGAGTCACCAGACTTGGCGCACAGCGCACATGCGCTTGGCGATGACGCGCAGCGCGTCGCCCACGAGGCCAGCGGCGCAACCCGCGATGCGCTACGCTCGCCGTGGTTCAGTGCGCTGGCGCGGCTGGGCTACGCGGCGAAAGGACTCGTCTACATCATCATCGGCTGGCTTGCCCTGATGACCGCCGTGAGCGCTGGTGGCCAGACGACCGACCCGCAGGGCGCCATTACCACGGTCTACCAGCATCCTTTTGGCAAGGCGCTGCTGTTCATCATCTTCGTTGGCTTCGTCGGCTATGCGCTCTGGCAGTTCGCCCGCGCGGCCTTCAATCCCGACGGCGAGGGCGACGCCAGGAAGGATACCGTGCGGCGCATCGGCTACGCTGTCGTCGGCGTCACGTATCTGGGCTTCGCAGTGGCTGCGCTGCGGCTGGCGCTGCAACACGTCGCGCCCAAAGGCTCCAACGCCAGCACGCAGGACTGGACCGCGCGCCTGCTCTCCGCGCCATTTGGAGTGTTCCTGGTCGTGCTGCTCGGCCTGATCGTGCTCGGAGTCGCCGTCGGCCTCTTCTATGAAGCCTGGAAACTGCGCTTCGAGCGCGCCTTCCCACTGGGGCAGATGAACGAGATCGAGCGCAAGCTGACGCGCTACACGGGCCGCTACGGCATCGGCGCGCTCGGCGCCATCTTCGTCATCATTGGCCTGTTCCTGATTGACGCCGCTGTCAAGCATAATCCGCAGCAGGCGCGCGGGCTAGCGGGCGCGCTGGCGACGCTGGCGGCGCAACCCTTCGGGCCGTGGCTGCTGGGCCTGGTCGCGCTCGGTCTGATCGCCTACGGCGTCTACGGCTGGGTCGAGGCGCGCTACCGCCGCATTACCGTGTAGCCTGGCTCTGCGCGGCCCTTCGCGCAGCAAAACACCCCCACTGCGTCTTGCTGAACAGGACGCAGTGGGGGCGCTGTTTGCCCAATGACATGAGGTTATGTGAGAAAGTAGAAGCTGCGAACCATCGGCTGAAAGGTCTGCGCATCGAGCGAGGCGAACGAGTTTTTGGGGGCGAAACGGCCAATGATGTACAGCCGCTGATGGTGCACGGCGGCGATCAGGACACCATGCATCGTAATTCCGTGAAAGGGAATGTCCGCTGATTCCTGTGTCCAGGTCTCGCCTGCCATCGAAACGGATGTCGGTCCCTGGAAGTTGTTGTATGACCCATCGCCCCCAGCGCCGGTCGAAAATTGCTTGAAACTACTCGCTTCGGCGACCGTAATATCGGCGTTTGTGGCATTTCCAACAACTTGACCGATCACAATGTCAGCCACTTTCGCAGGGTTGACCCAGACACTATCGCCGCTAGCCATCGATTGCGTCCAGCTTTTTGGCTGGTTGATCTGATAATTTCCAGCTGGATCGGTGAAGCGGCTGAATCCCGACGCCAGCGTTGGCGTGGCGCGTGGCGTAGGAGTCGCGGTCGCCTGCGCGCTGACAGCCGCCTTGCCGACAGACGCTTGTGCGGCGTGGAGGGCGAAGAGGCTGACGATCACACAGGCGAGCAGCGCGACGCCCCCAATCGCAGCGAACAGCAATGGCCATCGGCCACGACGAGCTGGCAGCGCTACTGTGTCTGGCGCCTGCCCGCCATAGCCTGGATATGTGGGATAGCTGGCGGGATAGCTGGCGGGATAGCCGGCTTGGTAAGGCGCAGGCGACTGCATGGGAGCGGCTGGCCCCAGCAGCGCGACGAGCGCTTTGTTGATGGATGCGCTGGTCTGACCAGTCGAGCCAGCGAAGGTAAACGGCGGCGTGGCCCACGGCGCATAGGGCGGTGACATGGGCATTGTGATCAGCGGAATGAGGTTGGCGGGTCGTGCGCTCAGGGCGGAGATGACAGCGGGGCTTTGGAGTGACATTGGCGACATGAGCACAATGCAAGCCTGCGCTTCGGCTGCGTATCGTTCCACCTGGTCGGTGACAATCGGAGTCCAGCCAAGACGCTGAAACTCGCTGGCAAGCCCGTACGCCAGCGCGTCGCCCGGAGTGGCGGCAATCAGCAAGAGGTGTTGGCCCACAGGCGTCTGAGAATATTGATCGCCAAATGCCATAGCGTATCCTTCCTTCCCAGTCAATTCGGCTTCACGAGCAATCCACTCACGACCTGATCGCTTGCAGCGCTAGTATAGCATACATGCGGTTGATCGTCACTCAATCGAGGTGGCGCTGGCGCATGGGATCGGTTACTCTGTCTGGGCGGATTCGTCGTTCGATAGGAAAGAGAGTAGGTCTGGGCGGGTGACACTATGGCTGGGCAGTAGGGGTGGGCAAGGAGCAAAGACGGATGCGCGAGCGGATGCCTGGCTCAACCCTGTCGCTGCGCGCCTGGCTGCGCGCCTGGCTGGATGTCTCGCGTGGGCAGATGGCGGCGCTGGCGTTGATTGGGCTGGTGGGCCTGGGGCTGCGCATCGCCTGGATCACGCTGATCCCCAATGTCCCCTTCTCCGATTTCGCCTCCGACAGCGCCTTTGCGCGCCAGTTCGCCAGCGGCGTGTTTCCCCAGGGCGTCACCTTCCAGGGGGCGGGCTATCCGCTGGCGTTAGGGCTGGCCTATCGCCTGGCAGGTTCCAGCGACATGCTGGTTGGCAAGATCGAGAACGTCATCCTCTCGATGGCCACGCTGGCGCTCTGCGCCTACATCTTCCTGCGGCTCACGCGGCGTCGCTGGCTGGCGATCACCGCCACCGCGATTGTCGCGCTGCTGCCTGCCTACATCGCCTACACCAGCGCGCTGGGTACAGAGATCGTCTTCACCTTCTGTCTGGCGGGGGCCGTCGCCCTCCAGCTTGCCCGCTGGGACTGGCGGCTGCGCTATCCATTGATGGGCCTGGTGATTGGCTACGGCGCCATCACCAAGCCCTACTTTCTGGTCTATCCCATCGTCGCGGCGCTCATCTGCTGGCTGACCGAGAAGAATGCGCGGCAGGCGGCCTGGCTGCTCGCCATCACCATGCTCTGCACGCTGGCGGTTATCGCGCCGATCACCTGGGAGAACTACCTCCAACTCCACCGCTTCATCCTGAATACCTACAACGGCAGCTTCGTGCTGTTCATCAACAGCAACAGTGACAACACGACCGGCGCGTGGATGCCCTTCAGCGCGATCCACATCACGGCGCAGTTTCGCCAGCAACTGCTGCAAAAGGGCGTCGTCTATCCGAATGTGCCGGTCAATCAGGGCTATGCGCCGCTCGATCCGCTCTTCATGGCGCAGGCGCAACACTGGATCATCACCCACCCGGCGCAGTATGCCCATCTCGGACTCTTGCGACTGCGCAATACCTACTTCAATGGCGCGTGGGATGTGCGCGGATACACCGCCGACCAGCTCACCGATCAGCAGGTGGCGAGTTCGTTGATCCTGCGCACGTTCTTCCGGCTGGCGAATCTCTCACTGACCACACTGAGCGTCGCCGGATGCATCGTCGTGGCGCTGGGCCTCGCGCGGGCAGCCTGGACACTCGTTCATCGCGCTGAGCGCATGCCTCGCGCGCTGGCGTATCCCGCGCTGCTCGGCGCGTATGCGCTGGCGACGTTCTTCCTCACCGAGGGACAGCCGCGCTACAGCTACCCCATCTTGATGTTGTTCGCTTTCGCCTGTGTCTATCTGCTCGGCCTGCTCGGCGATGGCTGGCGCCTGCTCGCGGACGCGCGCGCTGGCGGTTCTGGCGGCGGCGCGCCACAGCGACGCTCTGCGCTGGAGGTGGAGACCGTCAAGCGCCCGCGCGTGCAGGCGCCACGGCGCTGAGCCAGGCGGCGCCAGACGGCGCGCCGCCCGGCATGCTGCGCGGTGGGTTAACCAAAGCGGCGCCGCATCTGCGAGTCGCCCCACGAATAGGATAATCGGACAGGCGGCTCTCCCGTTTGGGATATGCTGCTCCTGTCGACTACGCGCCCAGACGTTGAGCGATCCAGCAGCAGCGGCCTGTAGGAATGGTTTGTGCTGTCGGAGGGCGTCTTGCCTCTCAGCGAAGGAAGAACCAGTTGGATCTCAAGCCTGCGGTGGCGCCTGACCAGGCGCCCGTACAACAGACGCCAGCGAGCGCGCCGACAGCGAGCGCGCCGACAGCGCCCAGCCTGCCGGTGTTCGATCCAGCGCGCCGCACGGTCATCATGGGCGCAGGCCCAGCCGGGCTGACTGCCGCCTATGAGCTGATGCGGCGCCAGCTTCCCTCCGTCACGTTGGAGCAAGACCCCCGCTTTGTCGGCGGCATCTCGCGCACCGAGGAGCATCGCGGCTATCGCTTCGACATCGGTGGCCACCGCTTCTTCAGCAAGAGCCAGGAGGTCGAGGACTTCTGGACCGAGATTCTCGGCGATGAGCTGCTGACCCGTCGGCGGCTCTCGCGCATCTTCTACCGGGGCAAATACTTCGACTATCCCCTCAAAGCCCGCAACGCCCTCCTGAATATGGGGCCAACTGAGACGCTGCGCTGCCTCGCCAGCTACGTCTGGGCGCGCATTCACCCCAAGCGCCACCCGCAGAACCTGGAGCAGTGGGTCACCAACCAGTTTGGCCACCGGCTCTTCAGCATCTTCTTCAAGACCTACACCGAGAAGGTCTGGGGCATCAGCACGAAAGACCTCTCCGCCGACTGGGCGGCCCAGCGCATCAAGGGGCTGAATCTGGCCGAGGCGATCAAGGACGCGCTACTGCCCCAGAAGAAGCCGCAGACGAGCGACCGCAGCGCCGTCATCAAGACGCTGATTGACGAGTTCCGCTATCCCAGGCGCGGCCCTGGCGAGATGTGGGAGCGCGTGACGCAGCGCCTGCGCGAGGGCGGCAATATCGTCGCGCTCGGCCAGGAAGTGGTGAGCGTGCGCCATGATGGTCGCCGTGTCACTGCCCTCGCGGTGCGCGATAGCGCCACAGGCCAGATCGAGACGGTAGCAGGCGCCCACTTCATCTCGACACTGCCCATCCGCGAGCTGATCCATCGGCTGGAGCCAGCGCCGCCGCCGGAGGCGCTCGCCGCCGCCGATCATCTCAAGTACCGCGACTTCATCAGCATCGCCGTCGTCATCAACCGCCAGCGCGTCTTCCCCGACAACTGGATCTACATCCACGATCCTGCGGTCAAGGTGGGGCGCATGCAGAACTTCAAGGCGTGGAGTCCCTACATGACGCCCGATGATAGCACCACCTGCCTCGGCCTCGAATATTTCTGCTTCGAGGGCGACGGGCTGTGGACCTCGACCGATGCGCAGCTGGTGGACCTGGCGCGGCGCGAGCTGGCGCAGCTCGGCATGTGCCGGGCCAATGAGGTCCTCTGGGGCGTGGTCGTGCGCCAGCCCAAGGCCTACCCGGTCTACGATGATGTCTACAAGCAGCATCTCGGCGTGATTCGTCGTTGGGTCGAGGCGACGCTGCCCAATCTGGCGCTGGTGGGGCGCAATGGCATGCACCACTACAACAACCAGGACCACTCGATGATGACTGCCCTGCTGGCGGCGCGCAACATCGCCACCGGCAGCCACCTCGACCCCTGGAAGGTCAACACCGACGCCGAGTATCATGAGGAGGCGCGCTTCGGCGATGAGGACACGTCAGGTCGGCAAATGCCCACGCTGGCGCACGTCGAAAAGTAGCGCAGGCTAGCGCAGGCGCGCACACTGACGGAGGCTGCTCCGCATGCCCTGGATTTCCGGACGCTCGGCGCGCATCCTGACGCATGAACGCGCGCGGGCAGGCCACCGCTCAGTGATGGAGGCCGCGCTGGCGCTGGCCCGCCGCACGAGCCTGACCGCCAGCGTCACGCGCGCGCAGGAAGGCTGGAGCGAGCACGGTGGCGCGCGAGTCGCCAGCCAGGTCGAGTTGAGCGACGACCTGCCCCTCATCATCGAGATCGTCGGCGCGACCGAGCGCATCGAAGCGGCGCTGCCTGATCTGATCGCCCTCGCCGCCACCCACGCAACGATCACCCTCACCGAGACCCGCCTCTGGGCGCCAGACGAGCCGCCGCGCCCCTGAGCGGCCAGACAGAATGAGACGATAGTACCACATCACCTAACGTCCATTCGACGCTTACGTCAATCACTACACATGCGAGCGCCCCTCACGCGTCGAAAGAGGGAGCTTGCGTTGCGCTCTTTGGTTCGGCGCATGGCCGCTTCAGGTCGTGCGGCTCGAACCGACAAGGTGTGAGTCTCTGGCGCTGTCGGCTCACACCCCATCTCCTGGTTTCCCTCTCCTGCTGTCGAGCGCGTTCTCTCTGCGCGTCCTGATGGTCTACAGTCACAAAGCCCGCCACAAGCGCGGGCGCAAGGAACGCGCTCACGACTGGTTCTGCCGAGTGGTCGGCCCGGTCTTGTCACAGGAGTGGCAGCCAACATCAGCGCCTTCTCACCCTCCCGGTGAAGTCTTCTGGCCCCTTCGCCTGAAGATGTCCACGTATCGCCGCTGTTGTTGATCGCAATGTGCTAGAAGGTGTTCTCAACTCCATGTGGAGCAAGAAACATGTCGCGCTTGGTGGTGCGACAAGCCTCGGCGTCATCGCGTTGCTCGCTGGTCTGTTCGCCACCCACGGTGGTGGCGCCGCCGCCGCCCCGGCTGCGAAAGGCCCCGCGAGTTCGCCCGTTCAAGCGACGTATGTTGGTTCTGGCTCGATGAGCACAACCTCAGGCTCGGCAAGCGGCGGCGTCACGTCGCAGGAGTTCGGGCCGACGACTGATGAGGAGATTCCGCACTCGGCGACCATCGTTCACGTCGCGGCCAGCGGCGTGCCCAACCCGGCTGGTCAGAATGTCGTCACTGACTCCGCGACGGCAGGCTTCGCTGGCCTCAATCATTTCGAGCAGCGCAACGCTGGCACGGGCGCCTACGCTGGCACGCAATTCAGCCTCGAGCCACCCGACCAGGCGCTCTGCGTCGGCGGCGGCTACGTCGTAGAGAGCATCAACACGGCGGTGCGTGTCTACGACTCGGCTGGTCATCCGCTGACCGCGCCGACCGCGCTCAACCAGTTCTTCAACCTTTCGCCTGAGATCAACCGCACGACCGGTGTCTTCGGTGACTTCACCAGCGATCCCAAGTGCTACTACGACAGCGACACAGGCCACTTCTTCCTGACGATGCTCCAGATTGATGTGGACCCTGCCACTGGCGATCTCCTCAACCACTCGCACACCGAGATTGCGGTGAGCAAGACGAGCAATCCGACAGGCTCCTGGAACATCCTGTCGTTCGACACGACCGATGATGGCACGAATGGGACGCCGAGCCATACGGCCTGCCCCTGCTTCGGCGACCAGCCGTTGATCGGCGCCGACAAGAATGGCTTCTACGTCACGACCAACGAATTCCCCATCACTGCCGATGGCTTCAACGGCGCGCAGGTCTACGCCTTCTCCAAGGCTGCGCTCGAGAAGGGTTCGACGGCGAATGGCGTTCACTTTGACGCAGGCTCGATCGCTACGCCTGACACGGGGGGCATCTGGTACTCGATCCAGCCAGCCACCTCGCCGAACGGACAGTATGCGACGGCCAACAGCGGCACTGAGTATTTCCTGAGCGCGCTGGACTTCAGCGCTAAGCTCGACAATCGCGTGGCGACGTGGGCGCTGACCAACACCGCCTCGCTCAACAGCAAATCGCCCGCGCTCAACCTGTCGCTGGCCGTCATTGGCAGCGAGGTCTATGGCCAGCCGCCGAACGCCATTCAGAAGAATGGGCTGATCCCGCTGGGCGACTCGGTCAAGAACCCGGCGGAGCTGATCGCCAGCAACGATGACCGCATGAATCAGGTGGTCTTCGCGAATGGCAAGCTGTGGTCGGGTGTGAATAGCGTCGTGCAGACGTCCAATGGCCCGACACGCTCAGCCATCGCCTACTTCGAGGTGGCGCCGTCCGCGAGCGGCTCGTCGCTCACGGCGACCATGGCGGGCCAGGGCTATGTGGCCGCCAACCAGGAGAACACGCTCTATCCGTCCATCGGCGTCAACGCCAATGGTGGCGCGGTGATGGTGTTCACCCTGGTTGGGCCAGACTACTATCCGAGCGCGGCCTACTATGATCTGACTGGCGGCGATGGCAATATCCATATTGCGGGCGCTGGCCAGGGGCCGGACGACGGCTTCACCGGCTACAAAAAGTCCGCTGGCGTCGCCGAGCCAGGGCGCTGGGGTGACTACAGCGCAGCGGTCGCCGGGCCTGATGGCTCGATCTGGATGGCCACCGAGTATATCGGCCAGAGCTGCTCCGACGCGCAGTTCACGGCGGATAACACCTGTGGCGGCACGCGCACACTCTTCGCTAACTGGGGTACCTACATCATCAACGTTCAGCCGTAGATGATGCGGGCGCCTTCACGGCGTCTCCTCCGCTCATGGTGAGCGGAACACGAGGGCCACGCTTCCCAACCGGAGGCGCGGCCCTCGCTGTGTCTGCCATCAGCGCGCCGGAGCCGCCGGAGGTCATCTCTCCCTGCCCAGACGCCGCTCGCTCGCGTATACTGATAGAGAGCAAGGGGGCAGGCGACGCGACCACCCCTGGCCCTTCTCTCACAGGGAGCAGGGAGCGCGCACAGCGGTTTTAGCGGATGTAGCGGATAGCTAGCCTGGCGGTGTATCGAGGATGTGGGTTGTAGACTGCTCGAATTACCTCTATCAACGGGTGGCGGCGAATGAGTGGGCGGCGCGTCAGGCGCTGAGCGAGACGCCACGCGGCCCCAAAGGGGTGTGGCGTAATCTGTGGTGGCGCGTCAGTGGCGGTCCGGCGCGCGCACGTGCGAAGCGGCTTGAACAGAGCGCGGCGGCGCAGCGCGAGGCCGAGATTTACCGCCGCGGGCTCCAGGGCGAGGAGGCGCTGATCTGGTTTCTGGCCCCTCGGCTCGACAACCGCTATCTGCTGCTGCGCAACTACACGCCGCCCGCGCCGTGGCGCTCTGGTGGCGATATTGATGGCGTGCTGCTGGGGCCGCATGGCGTGACCGTCTTCGAGGTCAAGGCCTGGCGCGGGGTCTATCGCTGCGAGGGCGAGAACTGGCTCTTCCTCCCGCGCGACCGCTCAGCCTGGGAGCCAGCGCGCAAGAATCCCACGCAACAGGCGCTCTTCAGCCTGGAGCGTGTGCGCGGCACGCTGATTCTGGCGGGGCTGCGCGATGTGCCAACGCAGCCTGTCATCGTCGCCGCCGATCCGCGCATGCGGGTGGAGATCGTCGGGCGGCCCGCCGTCGCCATCTATCAGCCCTTCAAAGACCCCACCTGGCTCGACCTCAGCCCGCAAGGCAAGACCTATAGCTATGATGAGCTTGATCGCATCTATAAGGCGCTGATCGCGCAGCAGGCCGCCCCGCGCTAGCTGACGGTGCGCAGGCTGGCGGCTCAGGCCTCGTCGTCGCCCTCATCACCTTCGTCGTCGTCGTCGCCCTCATCATCAGCGCCGTCATCGTCGCCGTCTTCATCGTCATCGTCGCCGTCAATCTCGGCCAGCGCGACGCCCATACCTGTCGCGGTGGAGTCGAGGCGGTAGGAGAAGCCCTCCAGCGTGTAGCCGCCCTCGAAGGGATCAGAGGCGAGCAGCATCGGCGTATCGAGGTCAATGTAGCGGAAGCCGCCCAGCCCAGCGACCAGGCTGAGCGACGCCATGATGCCCAGCCGCGATTCCATCATAGCGCCCACCATCAGGTCAATGTGCGCCGCGCGGCAGACCGCCGCGATGTCGAGCGCCTCGGCGAACCCCGATTTCATCAGCTTGATGTTGATGACATTCGCCGCGCCCATCTTCGCGATGCGCAGCGCATCCGCCGCCGTATGCACGGCTTCATCCGCCGCCACGGGAATGCCCGCGCGCTCGGTGACGAACTTCAGCCCATCCAGGTCGTGGCGATGGGTCGGTTGCTCGAAGAGAATCGGCGCGACATCTTCCTGGGCGAGTGAGCGCAGCAGATCGAGCGCCTCGGAGGGCGTGTAGCCCTGGTTGCCGTCGAGCATGATATCGCAATCGGGCGCGCCTTCGACCACCGCCAGCACACGGTCCAGGTCGTCATCCACATTGGCGCCCACTTTGATCTTGAGCGTGGAGGCGCCCTGCTCGGCGTAGTGGCGCGCCAGCTCGCGCATATGCTCAGGCGCCTCGATGGGGATGGTGATGTCCGTCACGACGGTGCTGGTGGCGTCACCAAAGTAGCGGTAGAGTGGGATACCCCAACTGCGGGTCAGCGCATCGAGCATCGCGGCCTCTACCCCGGCCCGCGCCGTCGCCTGATGCTCGAAGCTCGCCGTCAGCCGCCGCGCCAGCGTGCGCCACTGCGTGACATCGTGGCCTTCGAGCACACTCAGCATGCCAGCGACCGCAGCCAGCGCCGTCTCCTGCGTCTCGCCGCCGCTGGGCGGGAATGGCGCCGCCTCGCCAATGCCTTCAACGCCATTCGAGAGCCGCACGCGCACCAGCGCATTGCGCGCCGCCGTGATACGCCCGGTCGCAATCGCAAATGGCTCCAACAGAGGAACGTCGAGTGGCTCTGCGCTCAACGCGACAATCGTTGTAGGCGAGTTTCGGTAATGTGCCACGCGAGCATCCTCCCCTGGCCGGTCGCCCCATGACGCCAGCCGATGCGCTCTCTCATCTCGTGTCCAGGTGGCGCTAGCTGCGCCCATCCCATTCGGCGTAAAACTGCTCGAGAAACGCCAGCATGAACTGATGCCGTCGCTCTGCCATCTCACGGGCGTAGTTGGTATTCAGACGATCTTTGAGCAGCAACAGCTTCTCATAGAAATGGTTGATGGTCGGCGCGGGCTGCGCGCGATACTGCTCGGCGCTCATACGTTCGCGTGGGGGCTGCTCCGGATCGTACATCGCGCGCCCCTTCGCGCCGCCAAAGGCGAACGCGCGCGCCACGCCCACCGCGCCGATGGCGTCGAGCCGGTCGGCGTCCTGCACGATCTGGCCCTCCAGCGTGGTCATGGCGG
>JAICSR010000149.1 GCA_025936795.1 Ktedonobacterales bacterium
ATCGTGCGCGATGGTCAGCAGCGCGTGCGCCGAGAGCAGGCCGAGCGCGAGCGCCAACAGCGCGCCGCCCCCGGCGAACCAGGCGACATCCAGCTTGCGCGGTCGCATGACGACCAGCGCCAGGACGGCGACGAGGATCAGCGCAGCGACGAGCGCCTGTGAGCCATCAGGAAAAGGATGCAATCCCAGCAAACTCGAATCCTCCCGAATCCTCCCGGAGTCAGCCCAAACATCCTGCGGGCTGCCCTGGCGGCGTGGCCACCAGTTACGATAACGATATATCTAATTCTCCATTCTAGCATGGCTGGCGCCAATAAAGATATATCTTATTCGCCGAGATGCACGGCAGAACGCGCTGTAGCTGTGACAAACGTCGCCGTCGGGCGACGTTGGCGTGTTATAATCTGAGTTGGCAGGTCGGGATTAGGCTTCGGCTTGCGTCACACGCTGCGATCCCGCTGGGAGAGAGACATGGCGGTTGAGATTACAGCGGATATGGTGATCCACGACGTGGTGAGCAAATATCCGCAGACAGTGAAGGTATTTCAGGGTCACGGCCTGCCCTGCACGGCTTGCCAGGTTGGCGCACGCGAGAGCGTGGCGGGCGGCGCGCGTACCCACCGCCTTGCGCTCGAGCAACTGCTCAACGACCTGAACCGCGTGGCGAATGGCCAGGAGGCCGAGGGCATCAAGCCCGCTGTGAAGGCGCCTGTTGGCCGCGGCATCCCCTTGAATGTGATGAGCCAGGGCGGCTCCGGCACAGGCATTCGCAATATCGTCGCGATCATGAGCGGCAAGGGCGGCGTGGGCAAGTCGCTGGTGACCGGCCTGATCGCCATTGCGCTCCAGCGCCAGGGCCTCAAGGTGGGCATCCTCGACGGCGATATCACCGGCCCCAGCATCGCCAAGGAGTTTGGCGTGCGTGGCGTGCCGACCAAGAGCGAGGGCGGTATTGATGCGCTGCGCTCGGTCGGCGGCATCAAGATCGTCTCGATGAATATGTTCCTGCCCGACGCCACTGATCCCGTCGTGTGGCGCGGCCCGATGATCTCCAGCGCCATCAAGCAGTTCTATAGCGATGTGGACTGGGGCAAGCTCGACTTCCTGCTGGTGGACCTGCCGCCCGGCACCTCAGATGAGGCGATGACGGTGATGCAGTCGCTGCCAGTCGATGGCGTGGTGATCGTGTCCTCGCCGCAGATGCTCGCGACCGAGATCGTCGTCAAGTGCATCAAGATGGTGCAGACGATGAAGGGCAAGGTTATCGGCCTGGTCGAGAACATGGCCTACCTGACCATGCCCGATGGCTCGCGCAACGAGATCTTCGGTCCCAGCAACGGCGCCGAGCTGGTGGCGATGACAGGCGCGCCGCTGCTGACCCAGCTGGCGATTGACCCGGAGATTGCGATGCTCTGCGACGCGGGCAAACTGGAGGACTACAACAGCGACGAGTTCGACACGCTGGCCTCCAACTTCACCAAGTCGCTCAAGCTGGCCGCCGCTCGCGCCTAGCTTGCGGCGCTAGGCGTCCCTGCCGATGGAGCCTGGCTGGCGGTTGCAGCTGCCAGCCAGCATACGCCAGTTTCGGAAGCGGCATACTGCGCGGTTGCGGTTGACATGCCTGCGAACGCCGTGGTATCCTCTCTTTGCTACGCATGCGTAGCCACGCTACCTGGACCCGTAGTGTAGCGGCCTAACACGCCTGCCTGTCACGCAGGAGATCGCGGGTTCGAACCCCGTCGGGTCCGCTTCGGGCGGAAGGCGCCTCACCCACTCCTCACCAGGAGACGAGGCGCCTTCCGCTTGACTTTTTCTACGACTGTTTCACTCACGATGAGCAGCTTCGCCCGCAGACCTCGACACGTTCACCTACGATTAAGCGACCCCGCCATCAGTGAGATGATGCGCCCTTCGAGGGCGGGCAGGCCAACGAGCTGAAGCGATGCGTCAGGCGTCTATCTGCCCTTCGGCGGCTGGTGTGCGGATGTGCGCTACGAGCCGCTCGAATGCGGTTTGGGCGGTTGGCGACAGCGAGAGCTGACTGCCAGACGCGCCAGGCGCGCCAGGCGCGGGGTTCAGACGCTTGCGCACGGCGTCCAGCGTCTGCGCCGCCAGCGCGGGCTGCCCCATCTCCCAAGCGACATCCGCCAGCGTGACCAGGCTCTCCAGCATCTCTGGTATCTGGTTCTGCGCCTCGAAGCATGTGGCGCTGGCCCGCAAATACTCTTCCGCGTGCGGCGCATCGCCCAGGCGCGCATAGGTTTTGCCGAGATGTTGAAGCGTATGGGCCTCGCCCACCGCATCCTCCATGCGCTGGTAGAGGCGCAGGCTGGCGGTGAATCGCTCGGCTGCCTGCGCATGGTCGCCGAGCGCGGCTGCCAGCTCGCCTAAGCTACTCTGGGCGACTGCGATTCCCTGGCGATCCTCCAAACCCTGGAATATCTGGAGGCTTTCCTCCAGCGTTTGCCTGGCGGCGTCCATATCGCCCTTGAGTCGCCGCAGTTCGCCTAAATTGATCAGGCTGACGGCAATTCCGCGCAGGTCGCCTGCCTGGCGCTTGAGCGTCAAGCTTTCCTCGATCAGCAACAGCGCGCGGTCGAGGTCGCCGCGTTCAATGCAGAGGGCGCTGAGGTTGTTGAGCGCGACGACCATGCCGCGTGTGTCGTTTTGCTCGCGTAACATCGCCAAGCCATCCGTGTAAAAGACGTCAGCCTGCGACTGGTCGCCGCGAAACTTGGCAGTGTTGCCCAAGGTCAGCAACATGCGGGCGCGCTTGGCAGGTTGGTTGGTCTTCAGCAGGAACGCGCGTCCAAATTGCTCAACGCGCTCGTAATCATGGCGTCCTGCCGCCAAGATCGCTGCGCAGTAGAGCGCTCGGGCCACGCTCTCATCGCGCGCCCGGTGGCCTGCCTCGTCCGCGAGCGCCAGCATCCCCTCGACCCACTCGCGCCCCTCGGTTCCCAAACCGCGAGTTTCCCAAAACCACCAGAGCGCGCCCGCGAGCCGCAGCCCCAGATCAATCTCATGGTGTTCGCGTGTCCAGCGCAGGGCCGCGCGGATGTTTTCATACTCGTCTACAAGCCGCATGAGGCTCTGCCGCTGCTGTGCGCCCGTCAACTCTTGCTCCAGCCGCTCCACGAGGTCGGCGAAATACTCGGCATGCCGCCGAGAGAGCGCCGCGCGCTCTTTGCGATCATCCAGCAACGTCTGGGCGTACGAGGCGACGACGGTGTGCATGCTGAAGCGTGTGGAGTCATCTGCAGAGGGTTTGGCGAAGATGAGATTATGCTTGATGAGTTGGGTCAATGCGGCCAGGCTATCATCCTCATCTCGCTCGTTTATCTCGTTCATCGGCTCAGGTTGGTCATTCAGGAGTGCGGCGTCCTCGCGCGCCGATGGCGCCTGCCGCGCAAGCCCACAGATCACCTCCGCCGCTTCCAGAGACCAACTCCCAGCGAAGACTCCGAGACGACGAAACATGACTTGCTCACGCCCATCCAGCAGGTGATAGCTCCAGGCGACCGCGTCGCGCATTGACTGCTGCCGCGCGACGCCCTCGCTTGTGTGACGTGTGAGCAGTGAGAGAAAGCCCCGGTTGCCGACCGGCGAGAGGTGGAGCAAAATTTCCCCTGGCGAGAGGCGATCCGACCAGGCGGCAGCCAGCTCAATAGCCAGCGGGATACCGCCCAGGCGAGCGCAAATCTTCGCGATGGTTCTGGAAGAGACCGGTGTAACGGCTAAGTCTGGCTGTGCGGCTCTGGCGCGCTCGATAAAGAGCGCCGGAGCAGGGGCGCTTAAGACGAGATCGGGCGCTATGGGCCGACGCGAATCGGGGGTGGCGAGTGGTAGGACCTCCAGGATTAGCTCTCCGCGAATCTCGACGGGGTGGCGACTGGTGACGAGGAAACGCACATGCGGGCAGCGTTCGAGGATCATGTTCAGCAGTGAGCGCGCTGCCAGGACATGCTCAAAATTGTCGAGGACAAGGAGCAGATGTCGCTCCGCCAGTTCCTCGCAGAGCACATCATCGAGCGATTGCTCTGCGCGCTCACGTACCCCCAGCGCGTGGGCCAGCGCTGAGGGCACATACATGGCGTGAGTGATGGGCGCCAGATCAACGAACGTCACAGTCGCAGCGGATGCTGGCGGTAAGGTGGCGATGACTTCCAGCGCCAGGCGCGTCTTGCCAATTCCCCCTGGGCCAGTCAGGGTGACTATCCGGTCGTTTCCTTCAACGAGCGCCGCGCGCACTGCCTGGAGTTCATCCGCGCGTCCGATGAGCGGAGCGATTGCGGTGGCCGCGCCTGGCGAAGGCTCAACGATTGCGGACCTGGCGTAGCGCACGGGATGCAGGAGCGCCGCCTCATCTTCGGCAAGATGCAACGCCGCACTCAGCAGTTGCAACGTTTCCCGGCGCGGGAAGCGGCTAATTCCTCGCTCGATGTCGCTGATGGTACGGATGCTCACGTTGGAGCGTTCGGCCAGTTCTTCCTGGGTCAAGCCGGATGCTGTCCGCAACTGCTGGAGCGCCAGCGCCAGAGTCGGCGGTTCTGGATAGGCCATGAGCAACCTCCCGCAGCGCGCGCCTCTCCAATTCTGCCGGTGATTCCGTGGTTTCGCCTCTCGCTTCGGGACGCCGCAGCAGGTATGCTGAGCGGAGAAGCGGCGTGCAGATGTGCATCGCTAGTGTAGCACAGTCATGGAGCAGGTATGACCGCGCCTCATGGCCTGGCGCGGCAAAGGAGAGCGAGCCATGTTCTATTGGTTACAGACGTCACGCGGGCGTGGAATAGTTCTAGGTTTTCTACTGGCTGGCTTCCTGGCGTTGACGGCCTGCGCTGGCGGCTCGCCGAGTGGTACGAATGGTACGAGTGGCCCCACCGCCACGGTCGGCGCGCCGACGGCTACGACGGCGCCGAAGCCGCTGTCAGCGCACCCAGACATCACGGTCGCCTATTGCCAGCAACTCCTGTCATTGCAGATGGCGAACCAGATCATTCCTTCCTCAACCCCGGCGACGACGATCACGCAAGGCAATCCGAACGACTCCGAGAGCGGCGCCTGCAACTACGTGATCTCACAGTCGCAGGTCCTGCTCATCGTCTATTTCATCCCGTACAGCGGGCCACAGCAGGTCACACAGCAGGACGTTGTCACCTTCTTGTCACAGTCGTCAGGCTCCAACGTGACCATTAACACTGCCAAGCCAGTGACTGGCATCGGCCTCTTTGCGGAATATGTGGAGGTGACGGGTCATGACCCCAACTCAGGCTCCTCAATCAGCGCGCACGTCTTGTATGTCCTCGAAGGCCCATACATCTTCGATTGTGTGACCTACGAACACCTGTCGCCAATTCTGGCGACACAAAGCCAGCTTCAGCAGTGCGCAACACAGGTGGATAGCGTCCTCAGGCAGTAGCTTGCGATCCTCTCCCGCGCGGAAAGCTATGCTCGATAGATGGGTAGGAAAGCATCCAGCCCATGGCGTGTATGGGTCAAATCCACAATCGGCTGTACGTCGCACTCTCAGATAGCGCATCGCCACGTGACGGGGTAGATGCCCCTTCCACCTGGGCAGCCTCAACGGCGAGTTGTCCCGGCGTGAATTGACATCCAACGAGCGGCGCCTCTAGACTAGATGGATGCCCCCGGTCTATACAACTCCTCTGGAGAGGGGAAGCCGGAAAGCCCCTCTCCCGCCACAGCAGGGGAGGGGTTGGGGAGGGGGCGCCAATGCTCAGAACACCCAGCAGCGCCAGAGGAGACGTAGCAGCCGATGCGATTGCCATACCTGCCCTATACCCCGGAGCATCTGGAGATGCCCGCGCCAACCGTGGCGCCGCTCGTCGAGCCGTGCAAGCGCATCCCCACGCGCGACGCCGACGGCGAGTACAACGGCCAGGTGATCGAGGTCGCCAAGAACTATCAAGACCTGCGTGAGACTGTGGGCAAGCAAGATCGGCGCGTCGAGACGCTCGTCTACATCACGACCGTCACGCCGGGTCACATGAAGGGCTACCACGGCCACACCGCGCGCACCAGCACCTATGTCGCGGTTGGCGGCCAGGCGGAGATTCACGCGCTGAACCAGGAATCGGGCGAGCTGCTGGTCTATGAGATGGACGCCGATGAAATACCCTATCGCGTCATCGCGGAGCCGGGCTACTTTCTGGCGCTCAAGAGCCGCAACGGCGTTACGGCGACCTTCATCGGCGTTCCCAACCCGCCGTACCACTATCAGTTCAATGAGCAGGTCGAGCTGCACCCGCATGATGTCGAGCAGGCCATCAAGGATGGGCGGCTGACGGTGAAGCGCTTCCGCTGCCAGCCTGAGGGCGTTGTCCCCGCCGCCGAGTAGACGCCAGCGCGAGCGTCGCCAGCATGGGCCGATGATCTGAGGCGCGCAGCACCGGGCTGGTCGGCGTCTCGCCAAGGAGCTCGCAGGCCAGCAGGCCAGCGGCCAGCGCCGGGCTGGCGAAGATGTAGTCAATGCGCCCGGCGGGATTCTGCGCTGGGCAACTCATCTCGCGCTGGCGTGGATCGGGATGCGCTACGGTATAGAGGTCGGTATAGCCCGCCGCGCGGGTCTGGCGCACCACCGCGCGCGGCACATAGGCCGACGCCGCCAGATCGCCGGCCCACGCCAGCGCTGGCACGCGCACGACGCCGAGCAGCGCGCTCGCCAGCGGACGCAGCGGCTTCGGCAGCACCTTCTTGACGCCCGGCTGACCGGTCAGGTCATCGCCCTGGGCGCGGCGGGCGTCATTCTGCGCGGCGTGCAGCAGCAGGCGCGAGGCCAGCAGTCGCTCACCGGGCGGCAGGCTGTTGAAGTCGCCCATCAGCAGGCGTGGCTCGTCCGCCCGCTTGCCCATCTGGCCGAGGATATAGGCCAACTCGCGCAGGCGCTCGCCCTCGCCGCCGCGCCACGCCGAATAGCTGGCCGCCAGGTGCGCCACGAAGATGCGTACCGGCGCCGCGCCCTCCGGCTCGACCACCGCCTCCAGCAGTGCATTGCGCATCGGCGCCTTCGGGTGGAGATGTACCTCGCGCAGGGGCCAGCGACTCAGCAGCCCCACGGCTGAGCCGCGCCCAGATGCGGCTGGGGCGAGCGCGCTGAACATGCCGAGGCGGCTGGCCAGCTCGTTCACGGTGCGCTTTGTGACCTCCTGCATGCCGATCAGGTCAGCCTGCGCGTCGCGCATCACCGCCTCCAGCGCATCCACACGCGGCCAACCACCCGACAGGATGTTGTAGGTCATCACGCGCACCGTGCGTGTCGCCACCTGCCCATTCCTGGCCGCTGTGTCTTCGCTATCGCCCTCGCCATCCGCAGTTCGCTCTGACACTCTCACCCGCTGCTCATCCTCTCGTGTGTTGCTTGCGCCAGACCTCACCCCCGGCCCCTCTCCCGCGAGGAGAGGGGAGTCCGCTCCAGGCGGATCGGTACTGGCGCTATACGACGCGGCCACCTGCGATCAGCCACTCCTGCCGCGCCCACCAGCGCGCCTCGTAGACACGATACTCGACGCCCGCGATCTGCTCGTAGCCCAGCCCGCGACCGGGCCGCGCCTCGCTCGCCGTCACCGTCTGCGCCAGCCCCGCCAGCCGCTCGTGCCGCAGCAGCGCCGACCACAGCGCGTCGCGAATCGCCAGCGCCTGCCGTTCGCCCGCGTACCAATCGGCGCGCATATCGACAATCACCTGTACGATTGCCTCGAACGTTGCGTTGGCTCTGCCCACCCCACCAACCAGCGCGAACTCGTTGGCTGCATTGGCCTGCGCGACGCCCTCTGGCTCCGATGGTATCCACAGATTTAACTGTGGCAGATAGGCGGGGTTGAAATCCTTGGGCCGCCCGATGAAGGCCGCGTAGCTGACGCCATAGCGCGCCGCGTCGGCAGCGGAGAGCGCCGCGAACGGCGTAACGCCGCCCACCAGACACTCGCTCAGGATAATCGTGCGCATCGCCTCCAGCGCGCCCAGCGTATCGGGCTGCGCTGGCAGCGCGACGCCCTGCGGTCGTGGTTCTGACATTCCTCACCTCCTCAACCTCCCGTAGCCCGTAGGGCCAGCGGTTGAAACCGCGCCTGAAGGCGGCTGCGGCCGCCACAAGACCTGCCTCCGCAGGTCCGAATTCGTTGATCTTGGACCCGCGCAGGCGGGTCTTGTGGGCCGCAAGGCCCTTCAGGCGCGGTTTCAACCGCTGGCCGAACTGTCACCCGCCAACCACACGCTCGCACAGCGCCTCCTGGTGGTCGCCATCGAAGGTCTCGACGGGCGCGACGATGCGATACTTCGCAAGCTGGCCCGTTTCTGGGTCAATGTTTGCCTCATCGAAGAGTGTGTCGCGCCGCTGCCAGGGGATCAGCGGCACGCCCTGCGTTGTCGAGATCAGCGCGAGATCGTAGGGGCGCGCGCCATCGAAGTCGAGCCGCTCCGCCGCTGGCGTGTTCGCCGCCGACTCCACCAGCGCCGCCACGCCGCGCGCCACCACCACACCCTCTGGCCGCTCCACCCGCACCGTCGTAAACACCACCTGCCGCCTCCTCACCTGCTCGCTTGAGTTCGCTAGAGCTCCACCCGGTACGCTTGCAGCGCCGCCTTCGCCTGAATCAGCAGCAGCGAATCGCCGCTGGGATCGCTGCGCGGGCGTGGCTGCAGCTCGAAGCTGCCCATCCGCACCGAGGCGGCGCCGGTCGGGTTGCGCCGCAGCCCCAGCAGGTCGCTCACCACCCAGATGCACGCCTGCCGCAGGTCATAGGGCGGCGCGCCGACGCTCGCCGGGCCACCTGTGTAGCTGAGGCTGAGCCAGCCACTGCCGCCGCGCGACAGCCCCGGCGGTGGGCTGAGCGCGACGCCGGGCAGCGC
>JAICSR010000057.1 GCA_025936795.1 Ktedonobacterales bacterium
ACCTTGACGGCGCCGGGCAAGTGGAATCTGGCGCGTGACTGGGCCGAGCAGCTTTTCGAGGAGAGCCTGGGCAAGGGCGGCAAGGGCGTGATGGTCTTCGCGGAGGAGGGGCGGAAGCTGGCGGTTGAAACCGCGCCTGGGTGGCCTGCGGGCCGCGAAGTCCGCCTGCGCGGACTGGATTCCAGCGGCGGGCAATCGGAGCTTGCGCAGGCGAGGGGGAGTGTGGACGGGACGGGCGAGGTGTGGCTGCGGATCGTTGGCCAGAGAACCGCGGCTGATGCCGCTGATGCGCCGGATGCGCCAGATGCGGCGGGGGTGATCACGCTGCGCGAGCCGCTGATCACCTCAGCGGATTCCCGCGAGCAGTTAGCCGGGCTGGCGGCGCTGTTTCTGGGGCTGCAACTGAGCATGGCGCTCTATGGCTACCTGCACAGCATCCCCTACGCCGGGCAGCCCGCCGTCGAGGACTACAAAGCGCGTGCGCGTGCATTGCGTGACTCCGGCGCAGACCCGCTGCCAGCGCGAACCGCCGCGAACAGCGTCAGTGCGGGGCGGTGGACGCTCTTCGCGCCCGCCGAGATGCTCACTGCCGCATCGGACCGCACGCCACGCGCGGTATTGCAAGCAGCGCTGCGCAGGCTGCCCGCGCTGGAGCCGCTGCCCTACCTCGACATCACCATCAACGGCGAGGCTCCCGTCGCTGCGCTCGTTCGTCTGCACACTAGCGTGCGTACCCTGGCTGTTGGGCGGCTGGGCGCGCTCTACAAGCTGCGCCGCGCTCCGGCGGCCTACCACTCGACTGAGCAGAGCGAGATGGACGGCCCGCCCGCGCTGCTCAGCTTGCGCGCGCTGGCGCTGCGTCACGAGCCGTCGCTGCTGGGCGACTACACGCCGCGCTTCTTGATTGCGCAGGCGGTGGCGACCTGGCAGGCGATGATCGGTGTGGGCCGCGCGTGCCTGTTGCTGCTCTACGACGGCGACACAGCGGAGATGGCCGAGGCGCTGGCCGCGCTGTTGGATGAGGTGGGGGAGGAAGCGGACGGTTGAGCGTGGTGAGTGGGGAAACGGGTAGCCAGCGCCGCGTCGGCTGGCGGTTCAAACCGCGCCTGGAGGGCGCTGCGGCGCCGCAAAGTCCGCCTGCGCGGACTGGGGAACGGGCACAGATTCAACCGTTGGGCATTGAGCGCACATGCTATACTAACACTGCGAGCGCGCTGCGAGGAGACCCGCACCCTCCGGTGCGGTCCCAGCGCGTTGCTGGCTCGGTGTTTGCCTTTGGTGGTGGAAGGGGAGCGTGTCCGATGTCATCAACTATGCCAACAGGAGCGCATGCGACGCCGCGCCTCTTCATCAGCCACAGTCACGAAGACGCCGCCTTCTGCCTGAAGTTGGTCGCCGACCTGCGCGCGCGGCTGGGCGACGACGCCGTCTGGTACGACACGTCGGGCGGGCAGCATGGCTTGCAGGGCGGCGAGGCCTGGTGGGACCAGATCGTCGCCGAGATCACCGCGCGCCCCTACTTCCTCGTCGTGCTCTCGCCGCAGGCTAGCGCCTCGCGCTGGGTACCGCAGGAGATGGGTATCGCCTTCCGCCAGCATGTGGAACTGGGCAAGCGGCTGCTGCCGGTGCGCCTGGCCGAGGCGCCACGCCGCGCCGACTGGTCGGGCATTCAGGAGTTCAGCTTTGCGGAGCCGCGCCCCTATGAGCAGGCGCTGGCCGAGCTGTTGCAGGCGCTCAATGTGGAGCAGGCGCAGCGCGTCGTTTCGCCGCCGCCGTCCGCTGTCCCTGTCGTGCAGACGCCGCAGACGCCGCAGCAGGCGTTGCTGGCGCGACTGGCGCAGGAGGCGCACACCGCCTATGGGCGCGAGCGCTGGTCCGACGCGCTCGACCGTACTGACCTGTTGATCGCGCGGCAGGCGATGACGCCGATGCTCTGGCGCGAGCGCGCCTCGGCGGCGTTGACGCTGGGCGACCTCGCCGCCGCGACCGACGCGATGGATCGTGCGCTGCAGACTGACCCCGATGACATCGAGACGGTGCGGCTGCAGGCGCGCATCCTGCTGCGTCAGGGACACGCCGAGCAGGCGGCGCAAACGCTGACGCTGGCCAATACCCTTGCCCCGCTGGACGACGCCGTGACCCGCCTGCCGCTGCTGGCGGACCTCTGCGCCGCGCTGACGACGCTGGGCCGCTGGGGCGATCTGCTGCGCCGCTGCGACGACGCGCTGCACCTCGCGCCACAGGACCCCGCCTGGCTGCGTCGCCGCCTGACGGCATTGATGAAGCTCGACCGCAACGATGACGCGCTGGCCGCCGCGCAGGCGCTCACCCGACGCCCCGCCGCCACCGCCGCCGACTACCTGACGCTGGCGCAACTGCTGCGCCAGACCGACGCGCCGCTGGAGAGCGTGCGCGCCGCGCTCGACAGCGCCTGGAAGCGCGCGGAGGCCGCACAGGACGCCGCGATGCAAGACCAGATCAGGCAGGTGGGCCGCGAGCTGATGACGCCTGTCCCGGAAGAGCGCTTCCCCGCGCGGCTGGCCACGCTTGGCTTCGCTGGGCGGGCGCGCGCAGGTGTGGAGTGGATCATCCCGCCGCTCTGCCCTGTGCCAGCCGGGCAATTTCGCCTGGGTAGCGACAAGCGTCGCGACCCACAGGCGCACCCCAACGAGTTGCAGCGCCGCACCGTGGACCTGCCTGCCTTCGAGATTGGACGCTTCCCTGTCACCGTCGCCGAGTACGCCTGCTTCCTGCGCGCGACGCAACGCCAGCAGCCGTCCGATTGGGCCACGCAGAGCCAGCGCCTCGATCATCCCGTCGTCTCCGTCTCGTGGTACGACGCCTTCGACTACGCTACCTGGCTCGCTGAGCGCACGAGCGAGTCGTGGCGATTGCCAACCGAGGCCGAGTGGGAGAAAGCCGCGCGCAGTGACCCACGCGACCCGCTGAGCGCCAGCAGCGAGCGCATCTATCCCTGGGGCGACACCTTTGACAAGGCGCGCTGCAATACCAGTGTGAGCGGCTTTCGAACCACCACGCCCGTCGGCTGGTATGGGCCAGATGATCCTGACCCGCGCGCCGGACGCCAGCCTGGAGCCAGCCCCTGTGGCGCCGAAGAGTTGGCAGGCAACGTCTGGGAGTGGTTAGCCACTGAGTTCACCGACAATTACAGTAAAAGTGAACTTACCTGCCCGCGTAATTCTATTGATAATAGATGCCTGCGTGGCGGTGCGTGGTTCCTCGATCCGCAGTTTGCGCGTGCGGCGTGTCGCAACCTCAGCCAACCCGACGTCGCGCTCGGCAGCATCGGGTTTCGCCTTGCTCGCGTCCCTGGCTCTTTTCACTGATATTATATTCTGAATTCTGTCTTCTGATTCTTCCGCAAGTACAATGTTGCATTACGCAAGCAAGGCAGTGCAGCAAGCGGCATTATTTGATGAAGCGCGAACAAGAGGGGAGCGAAGGCTTGGGTAAGCGTGTTCACAATCTGTATACACAGGTCTACGCCTTCGAGAATCTGCTCTTCGCCGAGCGCGACGCCGCACGCGGCAAGCGCGGGCGACCCGATGTCGCTGCATTCGAGTACCATCTGGAAGATGAATTGCTGGGGCTGCAACAGGACCTCCGCGACAAGACCTATCGTCCGAGCGCCTACCGTCGGCACACCGTGCGCGAGCCAAAGGAGCGCCTGATCTCGGCGGCGTCCTATCGTGATCGTGTCGTCCATCATGCGCTTACCCGCATCATCGAGCCGATCTACGAGCGCCGCTTCATCAAGGATTCGTTCGCCAGCCGCACGGGCAAAGGGACACATGCTGCGCTAGATCGCTGCCAGTTCTTCGCGCGCCGTTTTCCCTACGTGTTGCGCTGCGACATCGTCGAGTTCTTTCCGGCTATGGATCACACCGTGCTGCGCGGCCTGCTCGCGCGCGTCATTGGTGACGACGACACGCTCTGGCTCTGCGACACACTGCTGGCGGGCGGCGCACATGAGCTAACCGCGCAGTACACTCCGGTGCGTTTCGCCAACGATACAGAGGCCGATGCGATGCGCCCGCGCGGCCTGCCCATTGGCAATCAAACGTCACAGTTCTGGGCAAACGTCTACCTCAACGCGCTCGATCAATACGTCAAGCGCGACCTGCGCTGCAGAGGCTATCTGCGCTATGTGGACGACTTCCTGCTCTTCGCGCCCGACAAGCCGACGTTGCATGCCTGGAAGCGCGCCATCATCGGCTTCCTCGCTACCCTGCGGCTGACCATGCACGAGGCCGAGAGCGCCGTGATCCCCGTCACAACTGGCATTCCCTATCTAGGCTTCCGCATCTACCCCGATCATCGCCGCCTACGCCACCGCAACGTGACCGCCTTCGCCCGCCACTACCGCAGGCTGCGCGGCGACTATTCGACAAGCCGCATCCCCTTCGCACGCCTCGACGCCAGCGTGAAGGGCTGGGTCGCGCATGCCGCCCATGCAAATACCTTTGGCCTGCGACGGGCGTTGCTGGAGCCAGTCATTGCGGCCCCAGCGGCGGGTGAATGACGGAGGGATGGCATGCCTGGCGCAGAGTCGCCCATCTTCGCGCGCTGCTATGATCTGCTGCTCTGGCTGATCCCATTGACGCTCAAATTTCCACGCCAGCAGCGATTTGTGGTGGCCGAGGCGACCCAGCGTGCCGCATTGGGCCTGCACGAGCGCCTGATCGAGGCGTCGCACGCGCCGCTGAAAGACCTGCCCGACGCGCTCAGCCGCGCAGACATCGAACTGGACAAGCTGCGTCACTACCTCCGTCTCGCGCACGACCTCACTCTCATCACCACCGGGCAGTACGAGCATGCCGCGACCAAATTAGCGGAGATTGGACGCCTGCTGGGTGGCTGGCGCAGAACCATCGGGTAGTCGCTTCGTGTGGCGGCGCCGCGCTGTGTCTCGTCTGATCTGATGGAGCCGTGACGACGTGGTGTTTCGCCCAACCGCTCGCGACTCCGGGGAGGGTCGAGAGCGCCTGCGTGGCGGTGCGTGGAACAACGATCCGCAGAATGCGCGTGCGGCGTATCGCAACCACAACCAACCCGACAACGCGAACAACAACATCGGGTTTCGCCTTGCTCGCGTCCATGACTCAGCGCGCGTCCCACTGGCCAGCAAACGTCAGTCGTCTCGCGAGGGGCTCCCGGCGCGTGGGCCAGCGAATTGAGCCAGCGCGACCCGTTCCCGGCTGAGGCGCTTTCCTCCCTGAGGACGCCAGCCAAAGACACAACCCGCATCCGCCTCCTTCATTGCGCCTGTGTAGCGTGTCGCTCCTGGCGCCGTGAGCGGGGCGGATCACTCTCGCTCAGCGTCTGGCTCATCCCCAATGCCTCACCTACCACGTCTGCCCTGCCAGCCACTCGCGCGCGGCCAGCGCCTCGGCCTGGGTCAGCGTGTGGCCGCCGGGCTGCCAGCGCTGCTCCACGCTCGCGCCGCAGTCCCGCAGCAGCGCCGCCAGTCGCTCCGTCTCCGCTGCGGAAATCAGCGGGTCGGTCTGGCCAGCCGAGACGAGGATGCGCTTGCCGCGCAGGTCGGGCGGCGTCGCTGGCTCCAGCGGAACCATCGCGTGGAAGAGGATTGCGCCCGCCAGCGTCGCTGGGCGTAGCAGCAGCAGGCTCGCCGCGATATTCGCTCCATTCGAGAAGCCAACCGCGACCACACGCGCCGGGTCGAAGCCATAGGCTGTCGCCGCCTGCGCCACGAAGTCGGCTAGCTGATGCGTGCGCTGGCGCAGATCGTCCAGATCGAAGACCCCCTCCGCCAGCCGCCGGAAGAAACGCGCCATACCCTGCTCGCTGACCTGGCCGCGCGGGCTGAGCAGCGCCGCCCCCGGCGCGAGCAGGCGCCCCAGGCCCAGCAGATCGCGCTCGTCGCCACCTGTGCCGTGCAGCAGCAGCAGCGTCGGCGCGTCGTCTGCCGTCGCCCGCTCGAACACATGGATGAAGCCGAGGTCACTGGCGCCAGACGCGCCACTCTCAGAAGCGCTCATCGGCGCCCTCCTTTGCGGCATCATCCGCAGCTCCGCACAGAAGGGAGTCGTGGCGATGCTCTGCCATACGCTTGTCCACTCATCCAGATAGTACGCGAATGTTGGCGAATCTGGGTAGACCGCAGACCCGCCTACGCGGGGTCCACGCGCGCCGGAAGCCAGTCCGCGCAGGCGGACTTCGCGGCCCCGCAGGGCCATCCAGGCGCGGTTTGAACCGCCAGCCCCCGTCCACGTCTGTGCGACGTAAATTCCCAAATCTCATCAAGGCCGGAACCACACGAACGTCGCTCGTTGGCGACGCGCGAAGGACAGGTGTACCCCCTCGCGCCGTACGCCGGCCTTTCAAGGCCGCGCACTTCCCGCCACTCGCCGCCATATGTTATACTGAGCAAGCGTGAAACATTTGTTTCAGCCAGACAGTGTAGCCACGCGAGGAGATGGCGGAGATGCCCAGAGCCAGCAAGCGACAGCCCACCAGTCCACTGACCCTGACACTGGAGGAGGCGCGCGGCGTGGCGCTGGCGGCCCAGGGTCTCGATGCGCCCGCCACCGATCTCATCCACCCCGGCGCCGCGACCACCCCCGCTGACCTCGCCGCGATGATTGACCGGCTGGGCGTGGTGCAGATAGACACCATCAGCGTCGTCGCCCGCACCCAATACCTCACGCTCTGGAGTCGGCTCGGCGCCTACCCACAACGCCTGCTCGATGAGGCGCTCTACCCGCGCCGCGACATCTTCGAGTACTGGAGCCACGCCGCCAGCATCGCGCCGATCAGCGACTATCCCTACTATCGCGCCGACATGTTGCGCTCGGCGCAGTCGCGACTCTGGGAGAGCCTGCGCACATGGATGCAGGAGCATCCCGAAGCAGTCCAGCAAACGCTTGAGGCGATTCGCGACCGTGGGCCGATGGCCAGCGCCGACTTCGAGAGTCCGGCGGGCATGCGGCGCATGGAGCGCTGGGAGTGGTACGGCCCGAAGGAGAGCCGCCGCGCGCTCGATGTCCTCTGGACACTCGGCGACCTGATGATTCACAGCCGCCGCGCCGGGCAGAAGATGTATGACCTGCGCGAGCGTGTGCTGGCGGAAGCCTTTGGCGAGGCGGCGCCTGATGACAGCGCACTGCCCACCCCGCACGAGCGGCTCGACCACTTCATCCGCCGCACCATCAGCGCGCTCGGCGTCCTGACGCCCTCGTGGCTCTGGGATTACTTCCGCGTCTCCTCATGGACCTGGGAGTACTTTCGCCCAGGCGCCGACGACACGCAGGCGCATCCCCGCGCGAAGGGCGGGAACAGCCGCGCCCGCGCTCGTGCGCTGCTCGATGCGATGGCGCAGGATGGTCGGCTGATCCCTGCGACAGTGGAAGGACTGGCCGAGCCAACGTATCTCGCGCCGGAGCGCCTGCCCGACCTTGAACGGCTGCGCGGCGGGGCTACCCCTACGCGCACGACGCTGCTCTCACCGTTCGATAGCCTGATCTGGGATCGCGCCCGCGCCCGCGCGTTGTTTGGCTACGAGGTCTGCTTCGAGGCGTATGTCGTGCCAGAGAAGCGGCGCTATGGCTACTACTGCCTCGCCATCCTGCACCGTGGGCGGCTGGTGGGACGCCTCGATCCCAAGTTCGAGCGACGCGAGCGGCGGCTGATCGTCCGCGCGCTGCATCTGGAGCCAGGCGTCACGCCCGACGCCGCGCTGCTAGATGACCTGGCGGGCGCGCTGCGGGACCTGGCCACCTTCCTCGGCGCGGCCACTATCACCATCGAGCGCGCCGACCCGGCGGAGGCCGCGCCACTGCTCGCCGAGCGCGTGGCGTAGCCCGAAACCTCATCCCCAGCCCCTCTCTCCTGCGAGGCGTGAGGGAAACGGAGCCTGCTCCCCTCGCCCCGTGGGAGAGGGGCTGGGGGTGAGGTCTGGCGCCAGGCCAGCGCCTCAGGCGGACATGTTATCACGCCCGATTTTGCTTCATCATGCCTGGAAATAGGACAGAGGATGTCGCATTGGGCGCCGCATACTGCTTCTGTTGAGACGCCCGCGTTGAGGCGAGGTAGGTCTATAGGCGCCTGAAACGGAAGGGATGCGACCAATGCAGTATGGATTCGTGTTGCCCGGAGGCGACGCGCGGCAGGTGGCAGAGGCTGCGCGCGAGGCGGAGGCGGCGGGCTGGGACGGCTTCTTCATCGCCGACTGTGTCTGGGGCGTGGACCCGTGGGTCAGCCTGACGGCGGCGGCGATGCTGACGGAGCGTATCCGCCTGGGGACGATGCTGACGCCCGTCTCGCGCAGACGCCCGTGGACGCTCGCCAGCCAGACGGCGACGCTCGATAACCTCTCGCGTGGGCGCGTGATCCTCGCGGTTGGCCTGGGGGCGATAGATACCGGCTTCGCGGAGTTTGGCGAGGAGACCGACCGCAAGACGCGCGCGGAGCTGATGGACGAGGGACTGGCGATCATCGCGGGGTTGTGGCGTGGCCAGCCCTTCACCTTCGATGGCAGGCACTATCATGTGCGCGAAACGGCGTTCTATCCGCCAGATCCGCCGGTCCAGCAGCCGCGCATCCCCATCTGGGTCGTCGGCGCATGGCCGCGTCCGAAGTCCATGGATCGCGTCGCGCGCTGGGATGGTCTGCTGCCAGACAAAGTGAACGCAGCAGGCCAGCGAGAAGAGTGCACACCAGATGACCTGCGTGCGATGGGCGCATATCTCGCTGAACGGCGTCCAGCCGACGCCGCCCCGCTCGACATCGTCATGGAGGGCGAGACTCCTGGCGACGACGCCGCTGCGGCCAACGAAATCGTCCAACGCTGGCGCGACGCGGGCGCAACCTGGTGGCTGGAATCGCGCTGGGGCGATGGACGCGGCGAGGAAGCATGGCAGCGCCTGCGCCAGGGTCCACCGAAGGAGCGGTAGCGGCGTCGAGAGCGGCCTCACCCCCTGACCTCCTCACCTCGCGGGAGAGGGGGAACCTGGCGGGCGCCGTCTGGCCACTCACTCCCGCTGGAGAGGAGCTGGGGTGAGGTCTGGCTCCCCTCGCCCTTTGGGAGAGGGGCTGGGGGAAAGGGTTCGCGCCACGCGACGACCCCATCAACTGGAAAACACCATCAGGGCTGAGCGCGCCGCTTCATCCAACATCTCGCAAGCAGGGAATGCCTGCCATGAGATACGATATGCTACGTATACACTCGCAGCAGTCGTGGCTGTTCCCCTGCACACATGAAGGATGCTGGATGATCGAGCGCTACACCCGGCCCGATATGGCCCGTGTCTGGTCGGACGAGAACAAGTTTGACACCTGGCTCCGGGTCGAGCTACTGGTCTGCGAAGGCTGGGCGCGCGAGGGGACCATCGCGCCAGAGGACATGGCGAAGATTCGCGAAGCAACCTATGACATCGCCCGCGCGCAGGAGATCGAGCGCGACACGCATCACGATGTCATCTCGTTCCTGCGCTCGGTGCAAGAGAAGCTGGGGCCAGAGGGGCGCTATCTACATCTGGGCATGACCTCATCCGACATGCTCGACACCGCACTGGCAGTGCAACTGACGCAGGCAGGCTCGCTGATCCGCGAGCAGCTCGACCGACTGACCGAAACGGTCGCGCAGCTTGCCGTGCGCCATCGCCTGACGTTGATGGTGGGGCGCACGCACGGCATCCACGCCGAGCCGACGACGTTTGGCTTCAAGCTGGCGATGTGGGTAGACGAGCTACGCCGCTGCCGCACACGCCTCGACGCCGCGATTGACGATATCGCCGTCGGCGCCATCTCTGGCGCGGTCGGCACGCATGCCACCATCCCGCCGCAGATCGAGGAGTATGTCTGCGCCGAGCTTGGCCTACGCCCAGACGCCGTCTCCACTCAGATCATCCAGCGCGACCGCCACGCGCACTTCATGACCACGCTCGCGCTGATCGGCTCCTCACTTGACAAGATGGCGATGGAGATCCGCCACATGCAGCGCACGGAGTTGAGCGAGGCGTTCGAGCCGTTCGGCGCGAATCAGCAGGGATCATCGGCCATGCCGCACAAGCGCAACCCGGAGAAGGTTGAGCGCGTCTGTGGGCTGGCGCGCGTGCTGCGTGGGCATGCCGTCACGGCGATGGAGAACGTGGCGCTCTGGCACGAGCGCGACATCAGCCACTCCTCCACTGAGCGCATCATCATCCCCGACGCCTGCGGGCTGCTACACTACATGCTCTGGCTCTTCAACGAGGTGATGGCCGGGCTGGAGGTCAACGAGGGACGCATGGCCGCCAACCTCAATCTGACGCGCGGCCTGATCTACTCCTCGCGCATTCTGCTGGCGCTGGTGGAGCGCGGCATGGATCGGCAGGTGGCCTATAAGCTGGTGCAGCGCAACGCCCAAAAGGTCTGGCGCGACGAGGATGAGGGGCTGGGGCTGCTTGGCATGCTCAAGGCCGACCCGCAGGTGGTGGAGCGCATCAGCCCGGAGGACCTCGACGCCATCGCCAACCCCAACGACTACCTGATCCATGTGGATACGGCGTTCGAGCGGCTCAAGCTGCTGTAGGGCGTGGGGCGTTTCGAGCGGTCGGCGGGTGGGTGAGTCGTCGGGTAAACCCGCAGCTACGGGCCTGCGGGCCGCGAAGGCCGCCTGCGCAGCCTGGGACGCGGGTGCTCGTTCCTGGCCTGCGCAGGCAGGCTTTGCGGCGGAATGCTGGCCGCCCATAGGCGCGGCTTTAGCCGCCAGCCGACTCTCCGCTGAGCGCGCGGCGTAGCTCTGGCGGCAGCGGCATGGGGCGCTCGTTGGCGGGGTCCATCGCCACAATGGTCATGCGTCCCTCGGCCAGCGCGGGCGCATCGGCTCCGGCGTCGGCGTGGCGCGCAGTGAAGGCGACCGTCCATGACGTTGAGCCGACCCGTGCGACACGCGCCTCCACCTCCAGCTCATCGTCAAAGACGATGCCGCCCCTGAAGTCGGCGGAGACATGCACGCGCGGGAAGGCGACCTCGCGCAG
This sequence comes from Ktedonobacterales bacterium, assembly GCA_025936795.1. Taxonomy (GTDB): domain Bacteria; phylum Chloroflexota; class Ktedonobacteria; order Ktedonobacterales; family JADMIN01; genus JAKAIY01. The sequence goes on from JAICSR010000057.1 coordinate 11,001, forward strand.
CGTCGTGGCATAGGGCAGCCCCAGGCTGCGCATCAGCGCATGCTCGGCGACCTCCCAGTAGCGCATGACGGCGGTGAAGTGGATGCGGTCGCTGCTATCCACGTCGACAAACGGCACACGGATGCGAATGGTCGCTCGCGGCATGCTGGCTCCTCGTCTGGCTGTCTACTTGGTAGGCGTATTCAGGGATGGCGGCTGGGGGTCGCGGCCTTGAAAGGTCGGCGTACGGCGCGACGGGGCATAAATGCCCTTTGGCGTGCCACGGGCGGCGTCTGGTTCGGCCTTCAGGCCGCGTTCTGCGTACTCCGGCCTTTCAAGGCCGAGAGGGCTTATACCACCATGCTACCACGCGCGAGCAGACGCGCCGCCGCTGGGCGCATTGCGGCAGAATGTGGCAGAGTGTGAAGATGTCACATCTCGGCGGCGTGGGGTCCACTCCTTTTGACAGGCAAAACAGCCCGATGCTACACTGCGGCTGGGTCCTCTCGCGGTTGAGTTTGCCAGAATCCGTGCGTATCAACGCCAGCGGAGGCGACCCATAGCAGCCCTCGCGCGCAGTGGATGCGCGCCGGGCGACGAGCGCTGGGAGCGGCCAGGAGCATGAACAACACCATCGGCGACGCGATCCGTCGTCTGACGAATATCTTCATCGCCCTGCTACTGATTATCAGCGCAGTCGCGGCCTACGTGCAGGTGAGCGACCGCGCCTTCTTCAATGGCCCCGTGCTTGCCGAGAGCGAAACCTACAATGCCAACGGACATTGCCCGCCTTATGACGCCGCCGTGCGCGGCACGATCTACGACCGCAACGGCGTCAAGCTGGCCTGGTCCGTGCAGGACCCGAACGCGCGCTGCGGCTACCGTCGCGTCTACGCCGACCCGACGCTCTCGCCGCTGATCGGCTACTTCAGCTACAAGTACGGCGAGGCGGGCGTCGAAAGCACATACAATGACATCCTCTCTGGCGCGCAAACGGGTGTCACTGTGCAGCAGGTCACGAGCCATCTGCTGCATCAGCCGCAGTATGGCCAGGACATCTACCTGACGATTGACGACCACCTGCAACAGTACATCAACCAGGTCTACAACTCGTCGGCGATTTTCGGTGGCGTTTGCCAGCCCGATGGCAGCGACCCTGCTGGCGCGATTGTCGTCGAGGATACGCAGCAGGGGCATCAGGGCGAGATACTGGCGATGGTCAGCCGCCCCTACTACGACGCCAACAAGATTGACCAGCCCGGCTACTTCCAGCAGTTGCAAGCCGACCCCGGTCTGCCGCTGCTCAACCGCGCGTCGCAGGGGCTGTATGACCCCGGCTCAACCTTCAAGACGGTCACGCTCAGCGCGGCGATTGACCAGGGCGTCACCTCACTCAGTTCGACCTATTCGCAGCAGGACGCGCTCCACTTCGTCGCCAATGGTGAGCACATTGACTGGGTGGACTATCTCAACGGGCAGTGGCAGAACGCGCAGTTCCCGCTGACCGTCCAGGACGCCTACGCCTATAGCGACAACACCGTCTATGCGCGGCTGGCGACTCAGCTTGGCGCCGACAAGTGGCTGCAATATGTCCGCCAGTTTGGTGTGATGACGCCGGGCGTAGGCATGCCGCAGACCAAAGACCTCGGCTTCGATGCGCCCTTCAATCAAAGCTCGGCGTTCAACGCGCTCACCAATGGCCAGCCGACGCAATTTGGCCCCAATCTGCTGGCCGAGAGCGGTTTTGGTCAGGGACAATTGCTGATCTCGCCGCTGACGATGGCGACGGTGGCCAGCACGGTCGCGGCGAATGGCTATCTCTATACGCCGCATGTCGGCCTCAAGACCGTGCCACATGGGGTCAGCCAGTCGAACATCTTGCCGAACGCGCCGACGGTCTATAGCCAGGTGATGCGGCCAGAGACCGCCTCGGCAGTGCGACAGGCGATGTGGGCTGTCTCGCAGTACGGCACCGGCTCGGCGGGCTTGCCGTCACACAACGGTTTCCACACGTATGATTCGCCTGCGCACATGGGCGGCAAGACCGGCACGGCGCAGACCGATCAGGCGAACCCGGAGACCTGGTGGATCGGCGTCGCGCCCGACGATGCGGCAGGCGCGGGCAGCGGTCCGGCGAAGTATGCGATTGCGCTGCTCAAAGAACATTCGGGTGAGGGCGCGTGCCAGGTCTACGTGGCGAATGATACGATGATCTATGCGCTCCAGCATAACATTGGCGCTTGATGGCAAACTGGCGGATAGACGTGACATCCTCCGGCGCTGGCGCGTTGAACACGATATGCGCGGCATAGTCGGCGCGCAAAACATGGGGTGGATTATCGCCTGCCAGAGCGGCGGCGCGAGAGATGGGTCGCGCGATGAGGAGGCGACATGGGTGAGCTGAAGGGCCGTACGTTTGGCGGCTACCAGCTACTTGACGAGATCGGCGGCGGCGGCGTCGCCGAGGTCTACCGTGCGCGCCACGCCAGTGGTGGGCGCGAGGTCGTCGTCAAGGTCATCTTCAAGGAGTTCGCGCGCCAGCCGGGCTTCGCGCACAACTTCGCCTATGTCACCGAAGCCTCTACGCGGCTCGCCAGCCACCCACACATCCTGCCACTGGTCGCCAGCGGCGAGGAGAACGATTACCTCTACCTCGTGACGCCCTTCGTGGAGGCAGGCACCCTCGCCGACTGGATCAATAAAGGCGGGCGACTCGGCGCCGCCGACGTGGGGCCGTTCTTCCAGCAATTATGCGGCGCCCTGAGCTATGCCCATAGCCTCGGCGTGGTCCACGGCAACCTCAAGCCCAGCAATGTCTTCCTGCATGAGGGACGCCACATCCTGCTCGGCGATTTCGGGCTGCTCTGGGATGTGCGCGCGCTCGACGCCTCCTGGTCGGGGTCTGGCGTCGAGGCGTTCGAATACCTCGCGCCAGAGGTCTTCGCCGGGCAGATCACACAGGCGGGCGACATCTACAGTCTGGGCGCCTCGCTCTTTCACTCGCTGACCGGACACACGCCCTTCCACATGGACAAACTCGCCGACCTGATCGCCGCTGCACAGCAACAGCAGCCGCCAAGTCTGGGCCAGCAGCAACCCGCGCTTGCCCCTGCGATTGCGGCGCTCGACCCGGTGATCGCGCAGGCGATGGCGAAGCGGCCAGAGGAGCGCTATACGTCGGCGACACTGCTGGCGCAGTCCATCGAAACGACGCTGCGCCAGGCGATTGCGCAGGGTGGCTTCGTCGCATCGCAGCCGTCAGGGCCGCAGCCATGGCAGGCGTTGTCCTCCACCCCGGTCTCCGCTGGCGTCTTCACTGCGCCCGGCCAGCCGCTTGGCCAGCCGCCCATCGCACCCGTCTTTGGCGCGCCACCCGTCGCGCCCGGCGCGCTGCATGGCCTGCTGGGTAGCGATGTGGACAGCGCGATGGAGATGGGCGGCCCGGCGCTGACTGGCGGCGTCGCCTTCGCCCCCGGCGCATCGCAGCTGATGGAACCGCCGACGATGCATGTCGCCACGCCGATTGATCCGCCGACGATGCGCGTGCCCGCGCCGCCCTCCGCTGGGTTTGGCGCCGGACTGGATGCGGGCG
>JAICSR010000088.1 GCA_025936795.1 Ktedonobacterales bacterium
GCCCGGCCCAGCGGAGAATCATCGCGCTTCCGCCGCTTCGCAACTGCCTATCAAGGGGATTGCTATGACACTGCACCAGCAAACTGCCAGGACCGACGACCTGGCGCGCGATAGCCCAGCCCTGCTGAGCCAGGACGTCGACCCACAGCATGGCCCGCATCCAGCGTCGCGCAGTTGGCGCGCCTTCGCGCGGGCCTACCTCGGCCCCTTCTGGCGGCGCTTCACGCTGCTGGGCGTGCTGCTGGTGGTCAGCACGCTGCTTCAGACGCTCGGCCCGCAGCTGGCCCAGCGCTTCATTGACGCGCAGCGCGCGCACGCTGTCGAGACGGCGCTGCTGGCGCTCGCGATTGGCGCGCTGGTCGCCGCCGGGCTGAACGCTGTGTTCGGAGTCATCGCGGCCTTTCTCGGTCAGGACATCGGCTGGGCGTCCACCAACCGCATCCGCGAAGACCTCGCCGGATGGCTGCTGCGTCAGGACATGAGCTTTCACAACCTGCGCACGCCGGGCGAGCTGATCGAGCGGATTGACGGCGACCTGACTGCGCTCTCGAACTCCTTCTCGATTCTGCTGATCCAGGTGGTTGGCGGCGCGCTGCTGATGGTCGGCACGCTGATCGCACTCTTCCTGGCCGACTGGCGCATGGGGCTGGTGTTGACCGCCTTTGCGCTGGTGGCGCTGGCGGCGCTGCTCATCATGCGCTCAGTTGCGGTGCCTGCGGGCGTCAACGAGCGCGAGTCGAGCGCGCAGTTCCTCGGCTTCCTCGAAGAACGCATCGCCGGTGTCGAAGACCTGCGCGCGAATGGCGCTGGCCCCTACGTCATGCGCCGTTTCTATGTCGCGGCGAGGGTCTGGTTCCGTAAGAGCGTCATCGCGTGGTCGCGGCGTGTCTCGGTCTTTGTCGTGACGCTGCTGATCTTCGGGATCAGCCTGGGGCTGACGATGGGCATGAGCGCCTATCTCTACCTCGTCGTCCACACCATCACCATCGGCGTCGTCTACCTGTTCGTGCAGTACACCTTCCTGTTGCAGGGGCCAATCGAGCAGATTTCGCAGCAGATGCAGGAGTTCCAGAAGGCGGCGTCGAGCCTGATTCGCGTGCGCGAGTTGCTGAGCCAGCGCTCGACCATCGTGGATGGCGCGGCCAGCCTGCCCGCGATTGAGGCGTCTGCGGTGGGGGCGACGGGCCAGCATGGGCTGGGCGTCAGCTTCGATCACGTCACCTTCACCTACCCGACGGGCGAGCAGCCGACCCTGCATGATGTCTCGTTCGCGCTGAAGCCGGGACAGGTGATGGGGCTGGTTGGGCGCACGGGCAGCGGCAAGACGACGATCAGCCGTCTGCTCTTCCGCCTGTATGACGTGAGCGCGGGCGCTGTGCGGCTGGATGGCGTGGACGTGCGCGATCTGCCGCTGGCGGCGCTACGCCAGGGCGTCGGGCTGGTGACGCAAGATGTGCAGCTCTTCCAGGCGACCGTGCGCGACAACGTGACGTTCTTCGACAGCTCGATCACTGACGCGCGCATCCACGAGGTCTTCGAGCGGCTGGAGATGAGCGACTGGCTGGCGCGCATGCCGAATGGGCTGGATACGTGGCTCGAAGCGAGCGGCGGCGGCCTCTCGGCGGGCGAGGCGCAATTGCTGGCCTTCGTGCGTGTGTTCCTGCGCGATCCGGGGCTGGTGATTCTCGATGAGCCATCCTCACGGCTCGACCTGGCGACCGAGCGGCTGATCGAGCGCGGCATGCGCGCGCTGCTGGCCGACCGCACAGGCATCATCATCGCGCACCGGCTGGCCACCGTGCGCCGCGCCGATGTCATTCTGACGCTCGGCGGCGGCCAGGTGTTGGAGTTTGGTGAGCGCACGGCGCTGGAGCGCCAGCCAGATTCGCTCTTCGCGGCGCTGCTGCGGGTGGGACTGGAAGACGAAGACATGATCGTAGACGATGTGGATCAGGAGGGCGCGCTGGTATGACAACCGCGACAACTGAGCGACGCGACGGGCCGGGGAGCCAGGCCGCGCCAGAGTCGCCACGCGCGCCACTGACGACGGGGCAATATCTCTGGCGGCTGGTGCGCTACGATCCGGCGCTCTTTTTCATCAATATCACGCTGTGGACCATCGAGCATGCCTCGCCGCTGCTACCCGGCCTGATGGCGGGCTGGTTCTTCAGCGCGCTCACGGGCGATGCGCCGTGGAATCTGAGTGTCTGGGCGATTGTCGCGCTGGTGACGGGCGTGGGCATCGGGCAGACCGCCGTCTTCGCCTCGGCGATTGTGACCTGGTTCGCCTACTACTTCGGTCAGCAAGCGTTGCTGCGCCGCAATATGTTCGCCTGGGTGATGCGTGGGCCAGGCGCTCACCGGTTGCCCGATTCGCCCGGCGAGGCGATGAGCCGCTTCCGCGACGACGTGCAGGCGGTCAGCGACTCCTTCGAGAACATGATTGACGTCTGGGGCGTCGGTCTCTACGTCGTCGGCGTCGTCGTCATCCTGCTGCGCATCAATCCGCTGGTGACGCTCATCACCCTCGCGCCGTTCTTCGCCGTGCTGGTGGCGACCAATCTGATCGGTGGGCTGCTCGAACGGCTGCGGCGCGCCAATCGCGAGGCGACGGGCAGCGTGACGGGCTTCATCGGCGAGATGTTCGCCGCCGCGCAGGCTGTGAAGGTAGCGGGGGCTGAGCAGCGCGTGGTCGAGCGTTTCCGCGCGCTGAACCACACGCGCCGCCACGCCGCCGTGCGCGATTCGACGGCGACGGCGCTGGTGCAGACGGTGAACAACAGCATGGGCGGCGTGGCGACGGGCATCGTGCTGCTGTTGCTGGCGCTTGGCTTCACGGGCGCCAACTTCACGCTGAGCGACTTCGCCGTCTTCGTGACCTATATTTCGGGTCTGGCGTGGCAGATGTCGTTCCTGGGCGCGACCATCGCGCGGCTGCGGCAGGTCGGCGTCTCGTTCGACCGCATGAGCGCGGTGATGACCGGAGCCGCGCCCGACGCGCTGACTGCGCGTGCGCCGCTGGGCCTCTACGGCAAGTGGCGCCGCGAGCCGCAGCCCGACGAACGCGCCACGCCGTCGGCGGAGGCTGCGGCGGCTGGTCCGCTGGTGGCGCTGGAGGCGCACGGCCTGACCTACCTGCACCCAGCGACGGGGCGCGGTGTGGAGCGTGTCTCGCTGACGGTGCAGCGCGGCCAGTTTGTCGTCGTGACCGGGCGCATCGGCGCGGGCAAGACGACGCTGCTGCGGGCGCTGCTGGGGCTGGCGCGTGCGCAGGCAGGTGAGGTGCGCTGGAATGGCGTGCAGGTGGAGAATCCGGCGACATTCTTCATGCCGCCCCGGATGGCCTACACGGCGCAGGCGCCGCGCCTCTTCAGCGAATCGCTGCGCGATAACGTGCTGCTGGGCGAGACCGCTGCGGAGGTGGACTTCGCGGGCGCGCTGCGGTTGGCGCTGTTGGAGCCAGACATCGCCGAGATGGAGCAGGGCGTGGAGACGATGGTTGGCCCGCGTGGCGTGCGCCTCTCCGGCGGACAGGTGCAGCGGGTGGCGGCGGCGCGCATGTTCGCACGGCACGCCGACCTGATGGTCTTCGACGATCTCTCCTCCGCGCTCGACGTGGAGACGGAGCAGCGGCTCTGGGAGGGCCTTTTCGCACAGGGCGACGCGACCTGCCTGGTCGTCTCGCATCGGCGGGCGGCGCTGCGGCGCGCCGACCACATCATCGTGCTGAAAGATGGCGCAGTGGTGGCGGAAGGCACGCTCGACGGCCTGCTGGCGACCAGCCCGGAGATGCGCGAACTCTGGCAGACCGGCGATCACGAAGGCCAGGAGGCGGGTCCGGCGGAGCTGGCATAGTGCGAAGCTCCGTCTGGCGCCCATCCACTACCAACCTGCAGCTGACCTGGTAGAACGCGCATCCTGGCTCTGCGAACTGCATCCGATGCGGTCACTGCGTCGAGCCCTCACCCCTTGCCCCTCTCCCAAAGGGCTAGGAGCAGTCGGAATCTCTGGAAAGCCCCTCTCCTCGTGGGAGATGGGTTGGGGTGAGGGTTCGCGCCAGTAAGGAACGCTTCTCATGATCTCAAGTCGCCACAACCCGGCGATCAAGCGGATGCGCGCGCTGCTCCATCGGCGCGAGCGTGACCGCACGGGGTTGTTTCTGGCCGAAGGCATCCGTATCGTGACGGAGGCTATCCACGCCAATGCGCCGGTTCAGGAGATCGTATTCGCACCCGATCTGTTGACGAGTCAGTTTGGGCAAGCGCTCGTGCAGCGGCAAGCGGCAGCCGGAGCGCACTGTACCGCAGTGAGCGCCGACGCTTTCAACAGCATCTCGCTGAAGGAGCGCCCCCAAGGTCTTGCAGCGGTCGTGCGTCAGCGCTGGGCGCGCCTTGCAGACCTCCAACCTGGCCGCGAACTCTGCTGGATTGCGCTCAATGAAGCGCAGGACCCCGGCAACCTTGGCGCGATCCTGCGCACAGGTGACGCCACAGGCGCGGGTGGGGTCATCCTGCTGGGCCAAACCACCGACCCCTATGATCCAGCCGCAGTGCGCGCAAGTATGGGCGCGATCTTTTCGCAGCGCCTCATCCGAGCAACATTCGCGGAGTTCATCGGGTGGGCGCGCGAACATCGCTGCCTGGTCGTGGGCGCCGCAGGCGCCGCTGCCATTGACTATCGGGCATGCGCTTATGCGGCGCCGCTCGCGCTGCTGATGGGGAGCGAGCAGCATGGGTTGACCGCTGAGCAGCAAGCCGCCTGCCAGGCGGTGGTTCATATTCCGATGGTTGGCGCAAGCGACTCGCTCAACCTGGCTGTGGCGACGAGCGTCATCCTCTACGAACTCTTCCATCAGCGGCGCGCACGACCTGCTGAGCATGCGGCGCCTCAGCAGGTTGGCGCTCGCCCTGAACCAGGCGCCGGGCTGCACGCCTGACGCCAACAGGCGCGGAACGGAGAACCGGTGTCCTCTGCTCCGCGCCTGCCACTGCATCCGCATCACTGGCAGTATCAACTGCCGATGGTGTACCAGGGGTTGAAGCCGCCAGCCACGCCGACCGACGACGAGCCGCCCCGGTGAAAATTGTAGAGCGCGCCGTGTGGATCGCCGATCTCCACGCCCGCGGCGCCAATCTTGGATGCCCAAAACTGGCTGCTATCCCACTTCCACACAGGATAGTCGTACGTGTCTGGCGTGTAGCCGTGGAACGTGCTATCCCCAGCGCCCCCTGGCGATGAGACGCTCGCCGTCAGTGTCGCGGGCGATGGCAATGCGCCCGTGAAGGCGACCCACTGCCCATTCGGCGAGATTTGCATATCCACGAGCTGGTTCGTCACCATATAGCGGGCGATCTGCGTCGCGCCAGAGCCATCGGCGCTGGCGTAATAGATTTTCGAGCTGCTGATGCCACCATCAGACGATATGTGCGGAGTGACGACCTGATAGGCGATATGCGCGCCATCGGGCGCCGCGTCCCAGCCGGGTGTAGCGACATCACCCAGCGAGCAGGCGCAGGTTCCCCAGGCGCCGAGGGCGATGGAGCCTGCGAGCGCGCTATGCACACCCAGATCGTAGCGATGCAGCGTATAGCTCCACGACGACGTGGAGGACGTGTTCACGCTGTCCCAGAAGAGCGTTGAGCCGCGCACCGCCGCCTCAACCGCGTTCGAGATGCCGGGCAACTGCGTGGCCGAGGCGGCGCCCAGGTGATAGGTGTAGATGCTGCTCGCTGAAACAAACCAGATGTCCGAGGCGTCGAGCCAGCCAGCGCTACGCTCCGTCACACGAATGCTGTGGCTTCCCGGCACGGCGCTGATGGCGCCGCTCGACGCCGAGAGGATGCTGACGGGGCCTTCGAGATCGCCATCGCCGCAGTTATAGCTGCCCAGCGCCGCCGCGATGTGCGTCAGATCAGGTGAGAACACCGGCGGACTCCAGGCAATCTCGTTGTCGCAGCCATCGGCAGGCGGCGGCGCGACATGCGTGATCTGGTGTGGCGAACCGCCATTGACGCTCGCCCAGACCTGCGGCGTGGCGTGGTTGTCATACTCAAACCAGGCGAAGGCGTGTGGCGGCGCTGGCGCTGGGGTCGCAGTCGGCGCGGGCCCACTGGCGGTCGCCGTCGCAGTGGATGACGCCACGCCCGTGGACACGCCGCCTGTGGATGCGCCACCCGCAGGCGCACATCCGGCGATGGCCAGCGCCAGCGCGGCCAGGAGCGCGCCTACCCAGGCGCCGCTTGCCCATGCGCGTACGCTACCACGCGCTGCTGTGAGTGACATGAGTCCTCTCTCTCTCAGGCGCAAAATGGCGTGGCGCATCACCTGCGCATCACCCGCACGCCTCTCCCTCAGCGCCATCCATCAGCCACCAATAACCACCAGGCGCCGAGGCTTGTGCGTAGTGTACCTGAGCCAAGCAAGGGGAACGTATGGCGTGCGTCACAGCAGCCAGTGGGCGGCGGCGAGTATGAGGTACCATACAAAGGGAGCCGCCGCGCGTAAGGCTGAGAGACGCTCCAGGGGCCAGTTCAGGGAGATTGCGCATTGTTCACGTCGTCGCGACTCCAGCGCGGGGATATCTACACACGCGTTGAGCTAAAGCAACTGTCCAGTATTAATGATCAGACACTCTACACTGGCATATTTAGACCAGCAGATACCGATTCCATCTGGATATTCGCCACCGAGCGGAAATCGGGCGATATGACCGAGTACAGTGACTTTCTGGATGGTGACACGCTGCATTGGGATGGGCAAACTGCTGGCCGAAAAGACCAGAGCGTCATTGAGCACGAACGAAATGGGCTGGAGTTGCTCGTGTTCTATCGGGCGAAGAAACAGGAGTTCCCAGGCGCTGGTTTCCGCTACGAAGGCCGATTTCGCTACATAGCGCACACAGGAGCCAACCCAACCCACTTTACGTTGCAGCGCTTGGCTCATTGATGTGCAGGCGATAGACGGCAAAGGCAATCGCCGCAGGCAGAGGCGCTTCAGCACGTCAGGTAGACGATGCGGTTCTGCCAGCGTGCGTCGCCCAGCGTAGCGGCCAGGCGTGCGAGCGCGCGAATCAGGCCGCCGATGTCATTCTGGGCGATGGCGCGCTCATCCACCAGGATGACGCCACCATGCGCGATCCCCTGCTCGCCCCACTCCCTGAGCAGCAGGGGAATCGTGCGCAGGTCATAGGTGACGAGCGTCCAGCCCTCTACGAGCGCAGCCTGGAGGATCAGCGCGTCGGACGCTTCCAGGTAGGCGCCTCCTTGCCACTCACGCAGCGCAGCCACGACGAGGTTGGCGTCGCCAGCGGCTCCAACGTCGCTCAGACCGCGCGCCACCGCTGGCGCGATGTGCTCGTCGAGCAGCAGCTTCACTGGCCGCGCTCGCCTGTGGGCGGCGCTACATCGGCGCCTGCGGAGAAACGCTCCATGCCGGGCAGCAGCGCCGCCAGCGCCTCAGGGGTCGGCAGGCTATCGGCGATGGCAGCTTCGATCTCCTCAGGGTAGGCGGTGGCGTAGTTGAGCGCGGCCTGCGCCTTGACCGCTGGCCAGTCGAGGTTTTCTGCGACACGCGCCGCGTCGCCGTCGTATGCTCGCGCCAGCTTGACCACTTCCCAGACCGCCAGCCGCGACCCCTGGATGTACGCTTGCCGCCCGACCGATGAGTCACGGAACTGGATGAACGCGAACTCCGATGTGCGCAGCGCCTCCTCCAGCAGCGTCGCCGCCGTCTCGCTGGCGCTCTTGTTCATGCGCCGCGCCACCCGCCGCACACGCTCCATCTGCTCATCACGCAGGCGCAGACTTATCACCTGTGACATCTCGCTCGCCTCCACATCTCCGGTCAATCGCCAGACGCCATGCGCGCTCCGTGTGACCACTTACATTGTATACAACGTAACTCATGATGGCAAGCGCCTCTGCCGTTGCGTGCATGCTGGCGCTGCGTATGAACGCCACTAGCCTGCGCACGCGCGACCCGCTATGATTGAGTGGAAGCCGATGGACGCGCATGGATGCGCCGAACGTATAGCGTGGAGCGTGTGCGCATAGCAGCTTCAGGCGCGAGGTGCATGGCGATGTGGCCTCCCGATCAGGTGGACGATGGCGGGCTTGAGGTAACCCCGCTCGATGGGCGCGCGGCGCAACGGCTGCATGCGCGTCGCTTCATGCTGGGCAGGCGCGGACGTGTGGCGCTCGCCGTCTGCGCTATCGCGCTCGCCATCCTGGCGCCGCTCGCCAGCCTTCCATCCACACGGGCGGCCATTGTCGGCCTGTTCCCCACGCCCGCGCCACCTGCAGTTGTAGAGAACGCCTCGCTGAGCATCGTGAGCGTCTCGACCGCCGCGACCACCGACATCGCGCCCGCCGCCTGGGATAACCTGCGCGCCCGCCCACTGCGTCTGCCTACGCTCGCCCCTGGCGCGAGGTGTCCCGCTGCGCAGGGACGGGTGGTTCAGCCAGGGTTTGGCCCGGCGATTGGCGATGGCCCCGCCTATATCGTCGGCATGGGGACGGATGGCGTGTTGCAGGCGACCAGCCCTGCGCCACAAGGGCCGGGCAGCGCGACCTGGGGCGGTCAGTTCACGCTGTTTGTCATCGCGCCGCGCTATCACGGGCCGGTGCTGGCGCGTGGCCATCAGCTCGATGGCTCGCATGCAGGCTCGCATGCGCTGCTCTTCAACGGCGGGCTAGATCAGCTCAACGGCTTCGATCAATCAACGCCCACCCTGCTGAGCCAGCTGCGCCTCGACGGCGACCCCGCCTATGGCGCGCCATGGCCCAACTTCCCCGCGCTGCTGCGCATGCAGGCGCCAGGCTGCTATGGCATCCAGCTCGACGGCGACACCTTCAGTGAGGTCATCGTCTTTCGCGTCGTCTTTGGGGCGTGAATAGCGTCTGCTTCGCCGCCGGGCGCCACAGTTGCGGAAAGCGGCGCAAGGCACAGGCGCCGTATCTTGACGGCGCCAGTCTCGTCTGGCTCACTCGTCATGGGTCGATTATGCTCGCGCCGAGGCAGAGGAAGAACAGGAGACGCCCACCATGCAACAGACACCCTATCCAGAGAGCGGCATCCCTCAACATATCTTCGAGCAGCCCAGCATGTGCGCCGAATGTGGCTTGCAGATCGGCGCAAACCAACTCGCCGACGAATGTGAGTTGTGCGGCGCGCCGCGCTGCCGCGCCTGCGCCAACCAGGCAGGCGATGGGGCCAGCGCGGCGGGCCGCTACATCTGCCCCGCCTGCGCCGCCGATGTGTGAGGGCCGAGGCACGAGACGTGGCGCGATTAGTCGCGCTGCATGAGGAAGTCCGCTTCGGCCAGGCTGCGACCGTCCTGGGTCTCGCAGCGCGCGTTGATGCGCAGCGCGCCAGTCGCGTCATCAATGCCCGTGACCGTGGCGCTGGCTCGCACCGTCTCCTCGGCATAGGCTGGCTCGCTGAAGCGCATCTGCCCGCTGATGAAGCGCGCCAGCGGCGGACGCACGCTGTGCTGCGCGGCGCTGGTCGTCAGCAGCGCAGCCAGCAGCGCAGGAGGCGCGACCCGCTGATAGCTCGGCTCCGCGTCGAGGCGCGCGTCTGACGCCAGATCAGCCTCGCCCATCACCAGCGCAAACAGCGCCAGATCCGCTTCGGAGAGCGCGCGTGTCAGCGTCGTGGTCGCGCCAACGACGCCTACCGCCTCGTCTCCGTGCTTCTCTGCGCGTGTCTCGTCATCATTCGCCACAGCAAGCTCCTGCGCTCAAGTGAGGTCAGCCGTGCGACCATCCGCGCGCTGAGCGATGGGCGCGCGTCTATCTACATATCGAGAGGGGCGTATCGGCGGGAGTATAACATGCGCCTGCGGGCCACGCCAAGCGCCGTGCTGTGGGCGAGTTCCACCACCATCGGATGGCTGAGGAACTACGGGCGGTCGCTTTCCTGGCCCTGCCTGGCCCCGCTGCGCGCCACCTGCGCGCCAACCGTTCGCCAACCGTTTGCGGATAGCGACCAGGGGCGACCGCTGGCGTATAATACGCCATGTGACCGCGCCCGCGCCTCGCTCGGCTGACGAGGCGCCTGCGCACGCTGGCCCTTTGGCGCGTCTGTAGAGCGCTTGTGAAGCGCCGCGCCAGTCCACACCCAGAGGAGTCCATCATGGGTTTCAACATGAAAGACCTGCAGAAGATGCAGGCCCGGATGATGAAGATGCAGGATGACCTGCAAAACAGCACGTTTGAGGGCGTCTCCGGCGGCGGCGCTGTCACCATCACTATCAATGGTAAGTTCGAGGTCACCGCCGTCAAGCTCACTCCCGAAGCGGTGGACCCCGACGATGTGGGCATGCTCGAAGACCTGGTGTTGACCGCTTTTCAGGACGGCTTTGGGAAAGTGACAGAGGCGCAGGCGCAGATGATGCAGGCGATGACCGGTGGCATGAAGCTGCCCCCCGGCATGGGCTTCTAAATCTGGCGCTGGCCTGATCTGGCGCTGGCCTGGCGCGCGGGTTCATCGGGGATCATGACCTGGAGACTGGGGACGATACGGAGCCATGCAGACAACATCCGCGTCTATCACGACGCTCATCGAGGAACTTGCGAAACTACCGGGTATCGGACCCAAGACCGCACAACGGCTCACCTTCTACATCCTGCGCAGCCCCACCGATCAGGCGCGCCGCCTGGCCGAGGCGATCACGCGGGTGAAGGAGAACGCCATTCAGTGCTCGATCTGCTGCAACATCACTGAGTCGGACCCCTGCCCGATCTGCGCCAATCCTGAGCGCGACCACAGTCTGATCTGCGTTGTCGAACAGCCGCTGGATGTGCTGGCGCTGGAGAAGACCGGCGTGCTGCGCGGCGTCTATCATGTGCTGCACGGCGCGCTCTCGCCGCTGGAGGGCATCGGCCCGCGCGACCTGAAGATTGACGAACTGGCTGCGCGGGTGCGCGCCGGAGTCAGCGCCGGGGCAGGCGCCGAGGGCGAGCCAGTGCGCGAGGTAATCCTGGCGACCAATCCCAATCAGGAAGGCGACTACACCGCTACCTATATCTCGCAGGCCATCGCGCGGCCAGGCCTGCTGCTGACCCGCCTAGCGCGCGGCCTGCCGATTGGCGGCGACCTGGAATATGCCGATGAAGGCACGCTGAGTCGCGCGCTCGAAGGCCGCCGCGAACTCTAGCGCGCTTGCCGAGCGCCAGACTCAAAGGAGGCCGATGCTATGGCTGAGGAAGATCTCATCCAGCAGGCGCGCGAGCAGCGCCTGATGACACTCGCCCTGGCCGACCAGATCAACGGCGTCCGCTGGAGCGAGCCTGCGCTGCCGGGCGGCGTCACACCGCACGCGATGCTCTCGCATCTGCTGGGCTGGGATGAATTGACCATCGCTGTGCTGGAAATGAGCGCGACCGGCGAGCTGCCAGCCAGGCTCATCATCGCCTATCGCGACATTGACGCCTTCAACGCCCGCTCCATCGCGCGCTACGTCAATGTCAGCCGCGACGACCTGCTTGGCGGCTTGCAGGGAACCAGCGTGCGGCTCGTCTCCAGCGCGCTCGCCGTCGGTGGCGCCGAGTGGGCCAGGCGTCGCATTCCTGACCTGGCTCCAGCGCGTGAGAGAGCGG
The DNA here is from genome assembly GCA_025936795.1 of Ktedonobacterales bacterium. Taxonomy (GTDB): domain Bacteria; phylum Chloroflexota; class Ktedonobacteria; order Ktedonobacterales; family JADMIN01; genus JAKAIY01. The sequence continues at coordinate 11,601 of JAICSR010000088.1, forward strand.
ACGGCAAGCCATCGCGCGGGCCAAGTGTCGGCGGGCTGCTGCGGATGTTGCGCGAGCACGAGCGCGGCCACTGCGAAGAGTTCAGCGCGGCGCTGGGCGTCACCGTCGATATGGAGCAACTGCGCGCCGATCTGACCGGCGAGGAGCGCGTCGCCGCTGTCGCCGAGCGTGGCGCCGACCGCCCAGCGACTCCGCGCGCGACCGAGCAGCCACAGGCGCCTGGGGAACCGTAGCCTGACCCTGGCGCGACCCTGGCGCAACCCTGGCGCTGTTTCCGTTCCAGCGCCTGCGCGCCAGAATAGGTCGTTGACGGCAGGGGGACAATCGCATACAATTAGTACGTATGTTCAAGAAACAACGCGAGCGCTGACACCCTCGCATGGCGCCCCTGGAATCCGCGCAGCGACCAGCTACTCTCAGGCGTACAAGCCGCGAGTGTATGCTTCCAGTGCGATTCTAAATGATTCCCGATGATTCCCGGCGATAGACGAGACCACTGCATCTGTGACGCATGCGCGCCGCAGGTCGAGCAGAGTACGTACCGTACACAGAGCGAGCGTCGTAGACGAGGAGAGACGTATGGCGGCAGATCGAAGCGCGAGCAGCGCGACCATCCTCAGCGGGGTCGGAGCCAGCGCCAGCGAGCGCGAGAAGGC